>JASJBF010000010.1 GCA_030066685.1 Kiloniellales bacterium
CCGGCCTCGAAACTCGTCCTTGAGTCCGCGAGAAGACGCCCAATATCTGGGTGGGCGGCATTCAGGGTGTGACCACGGGATCAATTCCTCGGCCCTACAGGAGGCGCTGGTGGCAAGCACCCAAACGGATCTCTTCGACCTTGCGGAGGTCGGACTGGACATCTGCCTGGTCGGCGCAACCATCAATCTCTTGGTTGCCGTCGTCGGGCTCGTGATGGAGCTCTAGGCTCCCGACCTTTCTGCATTCCAAGGCCAGGAGCCCGGCGTTTCGCCGGGCTTCTTGTCATGTGTGGGCGCAAGGGTGATCCCACGCCGGCGAGGTGCCGGTCCCCGGAGCGGGGCGCGAAGGCCGGCACCCTTCACGCCTTGGTCACGAAGGCGTCAGGCGTGACGGCGGTCACATTGGATCGCCGCGGCGGCACCCATCTCCGCTTCACCGCAGAGGGAAAGCCCGCCGCGCCGGACGCGCGGCATGCGACAGAAAGGACGGACCATGACCACGCCTCGCCATCGCACCGCCCGCACCGCCGTCTTGAGCGGCGCCGCCCTGGCCCTCGGGCTCTTCGCTTCGGCCGGCATCGCCGGCGCCGGCACGGAGACCCAGGCCTCGAGCCCTGCCGCCACCGAGGGCCAGTCCGCAGCCGTCCGGCAGTCTGCCGAGAAGCCGGTCTCCCGGATCCGGCGAAACCGGCAGATGGGCTTCGGGCGCCGCGGCGGCGACAGGTAGACGACGCCGGGCACGCCACCCGCTGCCCCGCCACAGACAAGCGATCCGCCACGCCGAACCAGGGTCCATCGCATAGCCGCGATGGACCCTGTCGTCCGAGAGTTCTTCGAAAGGCCGCGGCGACGGCCGCCGGTCACTCGAGCCCGGCCAGGGCCTCCAGCGCCAGGGTCCGCCGGGCGCTTGAGTCGGACAGGGCGGCGAAGTCGTCGATGAAGGCCAAGGCCTCGGCGTCGCCCCAGGGCGCCGGCCCACCGCCGTCGACGGCGTGGTAGCGCTGCAGGGCCTGCCAGACCGCGCGGCCGGACTCGCGGGTGAAGCCGACGCCCTCGGCCTCGCCTTCGGGACCGAACTCCTCGTCCTGATGCCAGACGAAGCCGCAGACCTCTGGCTCGCGGCGGTGGGTGCGAATGCCCTGCGACATGCAGGCCTCGTGAGAGTAGGAGTCCGCGAGGGCGTGCAGGTAGATGCCCAGCGCCTCGAGGTTGCCGGCCGCGACGGTCTCCGCCGGGGCGTCGTCGACCGCCGCGGTCGGGGGCGCGAGGCCCCGGGCGCGCAGGCGGCCGCCGTCGACGGCCCAGCGCTCCAAGGCCTGGACCTCGGGGAAGTTGCCGCAGGGGTCGTCGCCGGCCCCGAAGAAGCTGCAGGTGTCGCGGCCGCCGGGATGCTCCTCGCCGGCGCCGTCGGCCGGGCCGCGCCGGGGATAGTGGAAGAAGCCCACCTCCACGTCGTCGCGGCGCGCGGTGCCGGTCAGCTCGACGAAGGGGCTGTCGGCGCTGTCGCCCTGGTAGGCCCCGCTGTCCACGGCCTGGTCGAAGACCGCGATCAGCTCGGCCTCGCCGGCCGAGAAGCCGGCGCCCCGGGCCAGGGTCCGGGTCAGCTCGTAGTGGACGGTGCTGTGCGAGGCCGCGCCCTCGCTGGAATCCTCGGCGTAGCCGAAGGCGAGGCCGGCGCCGCCGAGCAGCAACAGCAGCGCGGCCAGGGGCAGGATGGCGAGGACGCAGTCGCAGGTCTGCTTCTCCTCGAGGGCGCGCAGCATCCTGTCTGGACGTTTCATGAGATCGTCTCCCGGTCGTGAGGGTCGTGCCGCCTCACCCTTCCACACGGGAAAGCGGCAAACCCTTCGCCGGAATTTTGCCCGCGGAGGTCTCGCGCGGGCGGGACGGAGGCGCTATGGTCCGCGCCGAACGCAACGAGAGTCCCGGATCCGGCCGCGGCAGGCCGGCGCGGGAGCGAGCCGGACGAGCCATGCATAAATCGTTGATCGTCGTCGACGACTTCTACGTGGACCCGCAGGCGGTGCGGCGCCGGGCCCTGGCCTGCGACTACCCGGAGGTGACGGGCCCGCGCACCTTCCCCGGGCGCAACGGATCCGAGCCCTTCCTGCCGCCGGACCTGGACCGCATGATCTCGATCCTGCTCGGAGAGCAGGTGGTGAGCTGCGCGCGGCCGCGCTCCTTCCACGGCAGCTTCCGCATCACGCTGGCCGGCGAGGAGAGCCGCTACCACGTCCACGTCGACCCCTCCTACCTCTGTTGGGTCGGGGTCCTCTACTTGAACCCGCCCGAGCAGTGCCGTGGCGGCACCGCCTTCTACCGCCACAAGGCGCTCGGGCTGGACCGGACCCCTCCGCAGGAGGAGCTCGAGGCCCGCGGCTATCCCGACCTCGCCACCCTGCTGAAACAGGACGGCCCGGACCCGGAGAAGTGGGAGCACCTGATGACGCTGCCCATGCGCTTCAACCGTCTGATCCTCTACCGGCCCTGGATGTGGCACAGCGCCGCCCCCGGCTTCGGCGACAGCGACGAGACCGGCCGCCTGATCCAGGTCTTCTCCTTCGAGAGCGGCGCGGCGGCTTAAGAGCCCGGCAGCTTCAGCTTGAAGCCGCGGTGGCTGGCGGTGAAGCCGAGGGATTCGTAGAAGCGGTGGGTGTCGGCGCGGGTGGCGTCGGCGGTCAGCTGGAGCAGGCCGCAACCCTCGGCGCGGGCGAGGGCGACGGCGTGTTCCAGAAGTCGCCGGCCGAGGCCGCCACCGCGCAGATCGCCGGCGACCCGCACGCCCTCGACCTGGGCTCGGCGGGTGCCCTTGAGCGAGATCCCCGGCAGCACGACGAATTGCAGGCAGCCAACGATGCGTCCCTCAGCCTCGGCGACGATCAGGCGGTTGCCGACCTGCGCCTGCATCTCGCGAAAGGCCGCGAGGTAGGCCGGGTCAAGGGGCAGCGCGGCGCTCTCCCGTTCGCGGCCGAGCACGTCGTCGGCGAGGAGCGCCACGACCGCCGGCAGATCGGCTTCGCGCGCCTCGCGGAAAGTCAGCTCCATGAGTCTCCCGCCGCCGCTCAGCCCCGGGCCTCGCCGTGCTCGTTCGGCCAGTGGCCGAAGGCGAACCACCAGAGCACCAGCAGCCCGACCAGGGGGACCGGCAGGGTGAGGAACCACCAGCCGCTCCAGCCGGCGCGCCTGAAGCTCCAGTAGGCCGGGACGGAAAACAGCACGGCGGCCAAGACATAGGACAGCGCCAGGAAGACAAAGGCGCCGAATGCGAAGGCGGCGTCGCCGCTCACGGCCGAGCCTCCCGCCAGGTCCAGCGGCGCGCCAGCAGGATGACCCAGGCCAGGAAGAAGCCGAGCCAGGGCAGCAGGCAGAGCAGGCCCCAGGCCCAGGAGAAGCCGGCGCGGTGGAAGATCCGCGCCATCGGGATCGCGGTCAGGATAGAGAGGCCCCAGATCAGCGCCATCTCAAGGCCCGAAGGCTCGCCGGAAGACGTCATGAACTCCATGGCGATCCCTTTCCTTTCCGACTGCGCCGCGAGCGGCGCGGAGCGCTCGGCCGACCGGGCCGGATCGGCCCCGCCCTACTTGTCGACCGGCTTGATCATGCGGCCGAGGTCCTTGCCGCCGAAGAGGTGCAGGTGGAAGTGCGGCACCTCCTGGTGAGCGTCGGCCCCGTGGTTGGCCAGGATCCGGTAGCCGGGCCCGTCGAGGCCGGCCTCGCCAGCGATCTTCCCGGTCGCGCGCACGAAGGCGGCGATCTCTTCGGGACCGGCGTTTTGCGAGAAGTCCGCGAAGGAGACGTAGGCGCCCTTGGGCACGACCAGGATATGGGTCGGTGTCTGCGGGTTGATGTCGCGGAAGGCCAGGACGTGGTCGTCCTCGTAGACCTTGTCGCAGGGGATCTCGCCTCGGATGATCTTGGCGAAGATGTTGCTCTCGTCGTAGCTCATCGCTGCCCCCTCCTGTCCAACGGCGCGGCTCAGCCCCGGGCCTCGGCCCGGGCCCGGGCCTTGGCCGCCTTGAGCTCCAGCCCGGACTTGCCTTCCCGGTCGGCCAAGGCATCCCAGACCTCGTCCGGCGTCACGCCGGCCAGGGCCCAGAGCACGGTCAGGTGATAAAGCAGATCGGCGCTTTCCTGCGCAAGCTTGCCATTGCGGCCGAGAACCGCCTCAATCAGCGCCTCGACCGCCTCCTCGCCGACCTTCTGGGCCACCTTCGGCAGGCCACGCTGCATCAGCTTAGCGGTGTAGGAGCTTTTTGGATCGGCGTTCTTGCGGCTTTCGACCACGGCGAAGAGCCGGTCGAGGATCCGTCCGTCCAGCTCGGGCGCGTCCTTCTTGTTGTTGTTGCCCATGGTCTGATCCTTCTTCTGCTGTCTGGGGCCCTAGGCGTCGGGCTCGACCGGCCGCACGGCGACGCCGGCGGCGGCGAGATGCGCCTTGGCCTCGGCGATGGAATGGCTGCCGAAGTGGAAGATCGAGGCGGCCAGGACCGCGGTCGCGTGGCCGTCGCGCACCCCCTCGACCAGGTGGTCGAGTGTGCCGACCCCGCCCGAGGCGATGACCGGCACCGGCACCGCGTCGGCGACGGCCCGGGTCAGCTCGATGTCGTAGCCGGCCTTGGTGCCGTCCCGGTCCATCGAGGTCAGCAGGATCTCGCCGGCGCCGGCCGCGACCATGCGCCTGGCCCAGGCCACGGCGTCGAGTCCGGTCTCATTGCGCCCGCCGTGGGTGAAGACCTCGAAGCCGGACGCGATGGCGGGGGTGTCGACCCGCTTGGCATCGATGGCGACGACGATGCACTGATTGCCGAACTTGCGGGCCGCGGCCGCGACGAAGTCCGGGTCGGCGACCGCGGCGGTGTTGATCGAGACCTTGTCGGCGCCGGCCAGGAGCAGCGCGCGGATGTCCTCCAGCGTGCGCACCCCGCCGCCGACGGTCAGCGGCATGAAGCAGACCTCGGCGGTGTGGCGGACCACGTCGAGGATGATGTCGCGCTTCTCGTGGCTGGCGGTGATGTCGAGGAAGCAGAGCTCGTCGGCGCCGGCGGCGTCGTAGACCCGGGCCTGCTCGACCGGGTCGCCGGCGTCGCGCAGGTCGACGAAGTTGACGCCCTTGACCACGCGGCCGTCCTTGACGTCCAGGCAGGGGATGATCCGGGCCTTCAGCATGCTGCGACCGCCTCCCCGACCAGGGCCAGGGCCTCGGCGGCGTCGAGCCGACCGTCGTAGAGCGCGCGCCCGCAGACCGCGCCCTCGATGCCGGGCTCGCCCGCGGCCAGGAGCCGGCGCAGGTCCTCGATCCCGGCCAGGCCGCCCGAGGCGATCACCGGGATCGAGACCGCCCGGGCCAGGGCGACCGTCGCCTCGACGTTGAGGCCGGCCAGCATGCCGTCGCGGTCGATGTCGGTGTAAACAATCGCGGACACGCCCGCGTCCTCGAACTTCTTCGCCAGGTCAAGGGCTTCGAGCTCACTGGCCTGGGCCCAGCCCTCGACGGCGACCTTGCCGGCCCGGGCGTCCAGGCCGACCGCGACCTGCCCTGAGAAGGCCCTGCAGGCCTGCCGCACCAGGTCGGGATCCTTGACCGCCGCGGTGCCCAGGATCACCCGCCGGAGGCCGGCGGCCAGCCAGCCCTCGATGGCCGCGAGGTCGCGGATGCCGCCGCCGAGCTGCACCGGCACCTCGACCGCGGCCAGGATCGCTTCGACCACGGCCCGGTTCTCCGCGCGGCCGGCGAAGGCGCCGTCCAGGTCGACCACGTGCAGCCAGGAGAAGCCGGCGACGACGAAGGCCTCGGCCTGGGCCACCGGATCCTCGTTGAAGACCGTGGCGCTCGCCATATCGCCGCGGCGCAGGCGCACCGCCTGGCCTTGCTTCAGGTCGATGGCCGGGAAGAGGATCATCGCTCCTCGAGCAGGTTCTTGTGGAAGTAGTGGCCGGTCACCCAGCGGCCCTCGACCTTGGCGTAGTAGGGGTGGCTGCCCCAGCGCTGGTAGCCGAGCTGCTCGTAGACCTGGATCGCCCGGGTCTGGGTCTCGCGCACGTCGAGGTTCATGATCTCGAAGCCGAGCTCGCGGGCCCGGTCCTCGACCGCCTCGACCAGGCGCCGGGCCAGCCCGTATCCACGCGCCCAGGGCGCCAGGAAGAAGGTGGTCAGGCTGCCCATGTGGGCGCCCGCCTCGTTGTTGCGGCCGGGGCGCAGGAGCTGGCTCGAGCCAGCGATGACGCCGTCGAGCCGGGCCACGAAGAGCTCGCGCTCGGGGATCAGCAGGACGCCCCTCCAGTAGGTCTCCATGATCTCGCGCGGCGGCGGCTTGAGCCAGCCGAAGCCGCCGCCGTCGACGATGGCGGCGTCGGCCGCGTCGCAGAGATCGTGCAGGTCCGGGCCGGCCAGGGATTCGAGCCGCTCGACCGCGGTGGTCGGCTCGTGCCGGCTACCGACTTCAGTCATGGAGACCACCTCAGGAAGTTGGCGAGGAGGCGCAGGCCCACGGCCTGGCTCTTCTCGGGATGAAACTGGGTACCGATCATGTTGTCCCGCGCCACGGCGGCGACAATGGGGCCGCCGTAATCGACCGACGCCACCTCGCAGGCCGGGTCGGCGCCGTGGAAGGCGTAGCTGTGCACGAAGTAGACGTGCGGCGCCGGCCCGAAGCCGTCAAGCACCGGATGCGCCGGGTCCTCCGCTTGGAGCTCGTTCCAGCCCATGTGCGGGATCTTGAGCGCCGAGTCGTCGGGCGCGATGGCGGTCACCTCGCCCGGGATCCAGCCCAGGCCGGGGTGCGTGCCGTGCTCCAGCCCGCGGGTGGCGAGCAGCTGCATGCCGACGCAGATGCCCAGGAAGGGCCGGCCCCGCTCGCGCACCGCCCATTCCAGCGCCTCGACCATGCCCGGCAGGGCGTAGAGGCCGCGGCGGCAGTCGCCGAAGGCGCCGACCCCGGGCAGGACGACCCGGTCGGCATCGCGGACCCGCGCCGGATCGGCGGTCACGGCGACCTCGTGGGCCGCCCCGCTCTCCCGGGCCGCGCGCTCCAGGGCCTTGGCCGCCGAGCGCAGGTTTCCGGAGCCGTAGTCGATGATCGTCAGCTGCTTCAAGGTCGTATCGCCGCCGCGCGTTCCCGGGTGAGATCCTCAGAGGGAGCCCTTGGTCGAGGGCACGGCCTCGGCCTGCCGCGGATCGCTCTCGATCGCCTGGCGCAGGGCCCGGGCCAGGCCCTTGAAGCAGGACTCGACGATGTGGTGGCTGTTCTCGCCGTAGAGGTTCTCGACGTGGAGGGTCAGGCCGCCGTGCTGGGCGAAGGCCTGGAACCACTCCTTGAAGAGCTCGGTGTCCATGGTCCCCAGCTTGTCCCTCGGGATCGCCACCTTCCAGATCAGATAGGGCCGGTTCGAGGCGTCCAGCGCGACCCGGGTCAGGGTCTCGTCCATGGGGATCAGGGCCTCGCCGTAGCGCCGGATGCCCTTGCGCTCGCCCAGGGCCCGGGACAGCGCCTGGCCGAGCACGATGCCGCTGTCCTCGGTGGTGTGGTGATAGTCGATGTGCAGGTCGCCCTCGGCCTTGAGCTCGATGTCGATTAGGCTGTGCCGCGAGAGCTGCTCCAGCATGTGGTCCAGGAAGCCGATCCCGGTCGCCACGTCGTAGCGGCCGCTGCCGTCGAGGTTCAGGCTGGCGGCGATCCGAGTCTCTTTGGTCTTGCGCTCGACGCTCGCCTTGCGCATGGGCCCTTGCCTCCGGAGATCGGGAAAGAACGGCGCCCTTGTAGCAGCATCGGCCCTCCGGGGCCAGCCTTGCGGCGTACATCGGGGTTTACCCTGGCCCCAAAGCTTGACCCGGCGGGCGTCTTCGCCCATGTGACAGTCCATGTCGAAGGACGCACAGCAGTGGCACGGGACCACCATCCTCTCGGTGCGCAAGGGCGACCGTGTAGTCATCGCCGGCGACGGCCAGGTCTCGCTGGGGCAGACCGTAATCAAGGGCTCGGCGCGCAAGGTGCGGCGCCTGGGCAAGGGCGAGGTCATCGCCGGCTTCGCCGGGGCCACGGCCGACGCGCTGACCCTCTTCGAGCGCCTGGAGGCCAAGCTGGAACAGCATCCGGGCCAGCTGACCCGGGCCTGCGTCGAGCTGGCCAAGGACTGGCGGATGGACCGCTACCTGCGCCGGCTGGAGGCCATGATGGCGGTGGTCGACGCCAAGGCCTCGCTGGTCCTGACCGGCACCGGCGACGTGCTGGAGCCCGACGACAACCTGATCGGCATCGGCTCGGGCGGTAACTACGCGCTGGCGGCAGCGCGCGCCCTGATCGACCGCGACGACCTCGACGCCGAGGCCATCGCGCGCAAGGCCATGGACATCGCTGCTGGGATCTGCGTGTACACCAATGACAACGTCATCCTCGAAAGCCTATCTGCCTCGTGACGCCGGCGGGCGCCGCGAGCAGCCCGAGGCCGGCGCCTTCTCGCCGCGCGAGATCGTCTCGGAACTGGACCGCTTCATCGTCGGCCAGGACGCCGCCAAACGTGCGGTCGCCATCGCCCTGCGCAACCGCTGGCGGCGCCAGCAGCTGCCCGAGGGCCTGCGCGAGGAGGTCCTGCCCAAGAACATCCTGATGATCGGGCCGACCGGCGTCGGCAAGACCGAGATCGCCCGCCGCCTGGCGCGCCTGGCCCAGGCGCCCTTCCTCAAGGTCGAGGCGACCAAGTTCACCGAGGTCGGCTACGTCGGACGGGACGTCGAGCAGATCATCCGCGATCTGGTCGAGATCGCCATCACCATGACCCGCGAGCGCCTGCGCAAAGAGGTCCTGGCCAAGGCCGAACTGGCCGCCGAGGAGCGCCTGCTGGACACCCTGGTCGGCGAGAACGCCGCGCCCGAGACCCGAACCAAGTTCCGCCAGATGCTGCGCGGCGGCGAGCTGGACGAGCGCGAGATCGAGATCCAGGTCAACGACAGCGGTGGCATGCAGCTGCCGACCATGGACATCCCCGGCATGCCGGGCGCCCAGATGGGCATGATCAACCTCAACGAGATCTTCGGGAAGGCCTTCGGCGGCCGCACCAAGCCCCGGCGCCTGACCGTCGAGCAGGCCATGCAGGTCGTGATCGAGGAGGAGAGCGACAAGCTGTTGGACCAGGAGGCCGTGGTCGCCGAGGCCATCGCCGCAGTCGAGCAGAACGGCATCGTCTTCCTCGACGAGGTCGACAAGATCACCGCCCGCTCGGACCGCGTGGGCGCCGACGTCAGCCGCGAGGGCGTGCAGCGCGACCTGCTGCCGCTGATCGAGGGCACCATCGTCGCGACCAAGCACGGCACGGTGAAGACCGACCACGTGCTCTTCATCGCCTCGGGCGCCTTCCACCTGGCCAAGCCCTCGGACCTGCTGCCCGAGTTGCAGGGCCGCCTGCCGATCCGGGTCGAGCTCAACGCTCTGACCCGCGACGACTTCAAGCGCATCCTGACCGAGCCGGAAGCCAGCCTGATCAAGCAGTACCGAGCCCTGATGGAGACCGAGGAGGTGACCCTCGACTTCACCGAAGAGGCGATCGACGCCCTCGCCGACCTGGCCGCCGAGATCAACGCCACGGTCGAGAACATCGGCGCCCGGCGTCTGCAGACGGTGATGGAGAAGCTGCTGGAGGAGATCTCCTTCACCGCCACCGACCGCGGCGGCGAAACCATCGTCATCGACGCCAAGATGGTTCAGGAGCGGGTCGCCGAGCTCGCCAAGGACGCCGACCTCTCCAAGTTCATCCTTTAGAGCACGATGACATGAGGTCGATTGGACCTCTTGTCTGAAGCGTGCCGTGAACCGGCGAAAGAGGGCGTGACGATTTGAGGTCCAATCGACTTCAAATCATCCCGCGCCGGAATGCAGGGACATCACGGCGCTCGGTCGTTCCGGTTCAACTGGGCCAGCCAGGCCGCCACCCAGTCCTCGGGCAGAGTCGCGATCTCCGCCGCCAGGCGATTGGCGAACTCGGTTTTCTGCGGGCTGAGGCCGGCGGTGTCGACCACGGCGCGGGGATGCGAGAGATCGGCCAGCCGCTGCAGCGCTTCCGCGTCGTCCCAGATGATCCCGAGGAACTGGCAGACCTGGTGCACGAAGCGGCGGTTCGGCTTGCCCCGGTGGCCGTGCTCAAGGGCCGAGAGGTAGGCCGAGGAGACGCCGAGGCCGGCCGCCATGTCCTGGAGGCTGATGCCGCGTTCGGCCCGCAGGGCCCTGATCCTTTCCCCGAAGGGAGTCACGGAACCGGCCTCAGCGGCCGCCAAGGCCGTGGCGCCGATGCCAGTCGGCCAGGGATTCGTTTGGATACTCCGCGAAGTAGCAGTCCTCCTCCTTCTGCGGCAGATGAACCCAGGCCGGCTTGGAGGCCAGCATGATGTGCACCCGCTCGGGCGGTGACGGCAGGGGCGTGTCGATGGCCGAGGCGAAGGGATGCACCAGGTCCGGCCAGCGCGGATCGAAGACCCAGAGCGCCGAACCGCAGCGCGTGCAGAAATGCCGCCGCGCCTGGCTTGGCTCGCTGTGGGACTGGGTCCTGGCTCGGTAGACGCCGAGGTCCTCTTCGCCCGTGACCTCCAGACTCGCCGCATCGCCGCCCAGGTTGATGGCATAGCCGCCGCCGCCCGCGGTCTTGCGGCAAATCGAGCAGTAGCAGCGCAAGTAGGGGATCGGCGAGCCGGCGTTCAGCGCGAAGCGCACGGCACCGCAGTGACAGGAGCCTTCCAGGCGCATGGTTCGTCCTCCTGCGAAGTGTTTAACTTGATTCGAGTTTAGCAGCTGCGGGGCCCGCTGTCGCGCCCGAGATTGCGCTCAGCGCTCCCGCCGCCGCTTCAGCAGAACGTAGAAGGCTCCGGCACCACCGTGAGCCGGCTGGGCCTGGGCGAAGGCGAGGACCCGCGCGCGGTTCGGCGCCTCGTTGAGCCAGCGCGGCAGGTTGGCGCGGATCACGCCGGGTTCCGCACCGTCCGGACCGCGCCCCAGGCGGCCCTTGCCGGTGATCACCAGGATGCAGCGCCGGCCGGCGGCCTGGGACCGGCTCAGGAAGGCGCCCAGCCGGCGATGGGCGGCGGCCTGGGTGTCGCCGTGGAGGTCGATGGTCGCCTCGATGGGCAGCTTGCCGCGGCGCAGCCGCTCCAGGTTGCGCCGGTCGAGGCCGGAGGCCCGGCCGGCTTCAAGGTCGGGCGCCGCCGACCTGCGCTCGGCCCCGACGGACGCCGGCCGGGTCGGCGCGGCAGCCTTCCGCGGCGCCGGCGCCTCGGAGGCCCGGGGCTCCGGGGATGGTGGCTCGGACCGCGCCGCACCCCGCCCGGCCCGCTTCTCCAGGGGCTTGGCGTCCTCGGTGACCTTGCGCCAGAGCGCACGATCGGCCTCCGAGATCTCCGATCCGTCTCCGCGACCCGGGCCGCGGGCGCCGTTCTTCTTGCCAGCCATGGAAGGAATCTAGGTTTGGGCCTCGTCCTCGACCAGGATCACGTGCAGGCGCCGCGGGCCGTGGGCGCCCATCTGGATGGTCTGCTCGATGTCGCCGGTGCGCGACGGCCCGGTGATGAAGTTGACCGTACGCGGCAGCCGGCCCTCGCCGTTGGCCGCACGCAGGCGGTCCCAGGCGTCCTCGTAGGGCCCGACCACCTGCGAGGCCTTGAGCACCACGATGTGGTTCTCGGGCAGGAAGTTGAGGGTGGTCGGCGCGGTCGGGCCGGAGGCGAGCATGAGGGTCCCGGTTTCGGCCACGCCGGCCAGGGCCGCGGTCACGGAGGTCGCATCCTCGAGCCGCGCCCGGCCGCTCTCGACCTTCAGCAGGGGCTGCTCGCTCCAGGCCAGCCCTTCCAGCGCCGGGTCCGGCGAGATCCGGACCTCGGACGGCAGGTTCTGGCCCTTCAGGTAGTCGGCCACGGCCCTGGGCACCTCGCCCTCGCCGGCGACCCGCGCGACGCTGGTCGCCACCACCTCTGCCTGCTCGACGAAGAGCGCGACGACTTCCCGGCGCGGCAGGTCGCTGCGCGCCGGCACCGGGCCGCGGGCCTTGGCGTCGATGCGGGCGCTCACCGCCTCCCGTCGGCCGGCGTTCTCGGCGGCGGCCTTGAGGGAGCGGCGCAGCCGCCCGAGGATCTCGGCCCGGGTATCGGTCACGCGGTCCCGGCCGGGCCGCCCTGCCCGTCCCTCTGCCTCTGGGCCCAGAGCTGCTGGAAGGTGGGACCCTGAGGCGCCGGCAGATCTCGGTGCGCGGTCCAGCCGCCGGCCAGGGGCAGCGACCGGAAGCGGCCGCGGCGCCGGCCCAGCGCGCCCAGCGCCCGCGTCTTGAGCCCGGCGAAGAAGTGATAGAGCCCCGGCCGCCGGGCGAAGAAGGCCCAGACGCCGAGGCCGGCGCGGACCGGCAGCGGCGAGAGGTGCCGCTCGAACTCCCGCTCGCGCCAGTGGCGCATCATCTTCGGCAGCGGGATCCGCATCGGGCAGACCTGCTCGCAGCGGCCGCAGAAGGAGGAGGCGTTGGGCAGGTGCCCGGCCTCCTCGACCCCGATCAGGCTGGGGGTCAGAACCGCGCCGATCGGCCCGGGATAGACCCAGCCGTAGGCGTGGCCGCCGATCGCGTGATAGACCGGGCAGTGATTCATGCAGGCGCCGCAGCGGATGCAGCGCAGAGCGTCCTGGTACTCGGTCCCGAGCATGGCCGAGCGGCCGTTGTCCAGCAGGACGACGTGGTATTCCTCAGGACCGTCGAGGTCGTCGGCCCGGCGCGGCCCGGTCGAGAAGGTGGTGTAGGAGGAGAACTCCTGCCCGGTCGCCGAGCGCGCCAGGACCCGCAGGATGACCGAGACGTCCTCCAGGGTCGGCACGACCTTTTCAAGGCTGGCGATGACGATGTGTACCTTGGGCAGGATCTGGGTCAGATCGCCGTTGCCCTCGTTGGTCACGATGACGGAGGCGCCGTTCTCGGCGATCAGGAAATTGGCGCCGGTGATGCCGGCGTCGGCCTGGACATAGCGCTCGCGCAGGATGCCGCGCGCCTCGGCAACCAGGGCGGCCGGTTCCTCGAGGTTGCGCTCCGCCGGCAGGTGGTCGTGGTGATCGCGGAAGTCGGCCTCGATCTGGTCCTTGGTCAGGTGCACCGCCGGCGCGATGATGTGGCTGGGAGGCTCTCGGCGCAGCTGGATGATGTATTCGCCGAGGTCGGTCTCGATCGGCTCGATGCCGTTCTTCTCGAGGTGATCGTTGAGGGCAATCTCCTCGGCGATCATCGACTTGCCCTTGGTCACCGTCTTGGCGTCGACCTTGCGGCAGATCTCCAGGATCTTGTCTCGGGCCTCGGCCGCGGTGCCGCACCAGTGCACCTGGCCGCCCTGCTCGGTCACCCGCGCCTCGTAGGCTTCCAGGTAAAGGTCCAGGTGCTCAAGGGTGTGGTTCTTGATGTCGCGCGCCGCGTCCCGCAGTTCTTCGAACTCCGGCAACTTGGCCGCCGCCTTGGCGCGCTTTTCGATGAAGCCGGCCTTGATGTGGCCCAGCGCCTTCTTGAGCTGGACGTTCTGGACCGCGGTGCGGGCGTTCTCGGGAAAGGCGTGCGACGTCGATTGCATTCGGCTCTAGCCCTCCTGTCCTTCGCCGATCGCCGGCGTTCCGGTGTCGCCGGCCAGGACCTCGGCGACGTGGCGCGCCTGCACCCTGCTGCCGCGCCGCTTCAGCTTGCCGGCCATGTTCATCAGGCAGCCCAGATCACCGGCCAGCAGCAGCTCGGCCCCGGTGCTCTCGATGCGGTCCGCCTTCGCGCTGACCATCTCGTTGGAGATCTCGGGATACTTGACGCAGAAGGTGCCGCCGAAGCCGCAGCAGGCCTCCGGCTCCGGGAGCTCGGCCAGCTCCAGCCCCTCGACCGAGGCGAGCAGACGCCGTGGCTGCGCCCGGATCTTGAGCTCGCGCAGGCCAGAGCAGGAATCGTGATAGGTCGCCCGTGCCGGGTAGCTGGCGGCGACCGCGTCGACCTTCAGGACGTCGGTCAGAAAGGACACGAGCTCGTGGGTTCGCGCCGACAACGCCTCCGCGCGCCCGCGCCACGTCGGGTCGTCCTGGAGCAAAGCCGGGTAGTGTTCCTTGATCATGGCTGCGCAGGAGCCTGAGGGCGCGACCACATGATCGAAGCCCTCGAACGAGCCAATGGTCTGGCGGGCGATCGAGGCGGCGTCGCGGCGGTCTCCGGAGTTGTAGGCCGGCTGGCCGCAGCAGGTCTGGGCCCGCGGCACCTCGACCCGGCAGCCGGCGTCCTCAAGGAGCTTGACCGCCGCGAAGCCGACCGAGGGCCGGAAGAGATCGACCAGGCAAGTCACGAAGAGACCGACCCTGGGCCCGCGCGCGGTGCTGTCCTGGCTCATCTCTCCCCGCCTTCTTCTTGTCGTCGGGCCTCATGAGGCCGCCGCAAGGATGCGCGGCGACGGCCGCAAAAGCAAGCGAGGGCCGCGGAACCGCAGGGATTTCAGCGGCCAACGGCCGCTGTTGCGACGTCATCTGCGCATCACGTGATCGGCGAGCGCCCGCGCCTCGCGGTCGGAAAGCGATACGGCGTCGCGCAGAAAAGAGATCAGCCCGTCGAGGGCATCGGCCTCTGCCGCGCCCGGCTGGTCGAGGGCGCGCAATGCCTGCGCGCAGCCATGGCGCGTTTCGAGCAAGTGGTTGTAATGCTGATCGCAGGCCGGGATCGGCGCCGGATAGCTGCGGATCTCCCGGACGGTCTCGGCATAGCGCGCCTCGAGCCGCTGCCGAAGCCCGGCGATCTCCGGCGCGGAGGCTTGCTGCTTCGCCGGGCGGTCTCCGCGCGATGCGGGCTGGAGATCGGTCATCGGCGCCTCCCGCTGCTGCCTCGACGACTCAGCCTACAACAGATCGCGGCGCGATTCAGCTGGCCGCAGCGCGGCGGTCGGCCACCGACTTCGGCAGGAGGAGGAAGTAGCGGCCCTTCTGCTTCATGCGGCCGGCCTCGGCCAGGGCCGGCTCGCCCGAGCCCCAGAAGAAGTCGCCGCGCACGACGCCTTTGATCGCGCTGCCGGTGTCCTGGGCCACCAAGAGGCGCTGCAGGGGCCGGTCGCTGGCCGGCCAGGTGGTGTCGAGAAAGACCGGCGCGCCGAGGGGCAGGTGTGAAGGGTCGACCGCCAGGCTGCGGCCGGCTGTCAGGGGAACGCCCTGGGCCCCGATCGGCCCCTCGCCTTCGATCTCGCGGAAGAAGATGAAGCGCCCGTTGCGGTGCATCAGCGTCTCGGCCTTATCCGGGTTGTCGCGCAGCCAGGTGCGGATCGACTGCATCGAGACGTCGCCGTCGAGCAGCTTCTCCCGGATCATGGCGCGCCCGATGGCATAGAAAGGCAGGCCGTTGGAAGCCGCGAAGCCGACCCGCTTGACCCGGCCGTCGGGCAGCCGGACGCGGCCGGAGCCCTGCACGTGGAGGAAGAAGACGTCGACCAGGTCGTCGGCCCAGAGCAGCTCCAGCTTCTGCCCGGAGAGTGCGCCGTTCTCGATCTCGGCGCGGCTGAAGTAGGGAACCAGACGGCTCTTGTCGACGCGTCCGACGATGCGTTCGCCCTCCAGGTCCGCGCGGAAATCCCCCAGGTTCACCGAGATCAGGTCGGCGGGCCGGGTGTAGACAGGGAAGCGGTAGCGGCCGTTCGGCCTGGTGTCGCCGCGGAGCTCGGCTTCGTAGTAGCCGGTGAAGAGCCCCTCGGTCTCGCCCTGGTCGCTGACCAGGAAGGGTGTGAACCAGGATTCGAAGAAGAGCCGTGCCGAGATGTCGTCGGTCACCGCCAGGCGTTCCAGGTCCTCGCAGATCGGCCGCCAGTCGGCGACCCGGCCGCCCAGGGCCGCGGGGCCGATGGCCTTTTCGTCGGGGCTGGAAAGCACCCGCCGGCAGGAGCGGCGCAGCGCCGGCAGGGCCTCGGCGACGGCGTCCACCTCCCAACCGGGCAGCGCCTCGAAGCCGACCGGCTCCAGAAGGGCCGCGGGCTTCGACGGCTCCGAAGGCGCGGGGGCCTCGGGCGGGGGCGCCTTTTCGCAAGCGGCGATCAGAAGCAGAGGCAGCGCGCCGGCCAGGATGAGGTGTCTCGAAGGGGAAAGCCGCTGCGGCCGTTGCCGTCTGGCCAAGAGCTCTGCTCCCGCGCCGGGGTCGATCAGTCCGGACTGCGCGTCGCGACCAGGGTCCAATTGGGGTCGCGGCTGCGGGTGTTGCGCGCGAAAGTCCAGAGGTCGGTGATCTGGGTGACGTCGCTGGGATCACCCTCGACGATGCGGCCCTCGGAGTCCTTCACGACGTTGATCTGCTCTGAGACGAAGCGCAGGGTGACGAACGCCGTCCGGTCCTGCAGCTCCGCATCCTCGATCTTGGCCTCCTTGATGCCGACCAGGGTCGTCTCCAGCGTCTGTTGAGCGGACTCGCGCTCGCGGATCGCCCCGGTGAAGTCGTCGAAGACGCTGTTGGACAGCAGCGGTCGCAGAGTCTTGCTGTCGCCATCGGCGAAGGCGGCAACGATCATCTCGAAGGCCGCCCGGGCACCTTCCACGAAGCTCGACTCGTCGAAGCCATGATCGGCCAGCTTGATTTGCGTCAAGCCGCCCGCCAGGGGATCCTCGGCGGCGCCATTCGCGGCCGCCGGCGCCTCGCCTTCGCGCCTGCCGCTTCGGCGGTCCGGCAGGTTGACGACCTTGTCGTTCCCCGAATCCTCGGGCGAGCGCTGCTGGAACGGATCGAAATCCCGCGGCTGCTCATGCCCGGTCCGGCGCCCGAGGACTCGTCGCAGCTGGAGGACCAGGAAGGCTGCCAAGGCGGCAAACAGGATGATTTCGAAAAACTGCAAATCGTTATCCATCAAGTATGAGTTTCGGGCCGGGCCGAAACAGCGCCCCTAGTCTCGGGACAGGGGTCCCTCCGATAGTGGCATCTGCGGGGATCTCCACATACATATAATACCGTCGCCGTAAAAAGCGACTCGATCCGGCCCGTATCCGGGCTGATCCTCATGGCGAGTGGTGCTTCCACTACACCATCGAGAAGGTAAATAAGCCGTTGCCGGTGAAAGGGCAAGGATGGGTCTGATCCTCTTTCTTTTGTTTCTTCTGGTCCCGCTGATCGAAATCGGTGTCTTTATCGAGGTCGGCGGCCTGATCGGGCTATTGCCGACGCTCGGCCTGATCCTGCTAACCGCCGTCCTGGGGACCTGGCAGCTCCGGGCGCAGGGCCTGTCCACCCTGGCCCGGGCCCGGCAGCAGATGGAGCAGGGCCAGCTGCCGGCCCAGGAGCTCTACGACGGCTTCTGCCTGATCATCGCCGGCGCGCTCCTGCTGACGCCCGGCTTCGTGACCGACGCCGTCGGCTTCGCGCTCTTCGTCCCGGCCTTCCGCCGGCTGCTGCGCCGGGTCATCGCCGAACGGATCAGGCTACGGACCGAAGTGCGGATGCGTCGGCAGGACGAGCGGGGATCCACCACCATCATCGAGGGCGAATTCCGCGAGGTCCCCGACGATCACGATCCCCTGCCGGGCCGCGGCGGAAAGCTCTAGATGAAAGCGGTATTCGGATTTGAAGCCGCTTCAGCTTCAAATCCTCCGGCCTAAGGGCCCGCCGGCCCGGTTGTTTCGCCCGGGCATCCATGTTAGCCAGACCGGCCCTCAAGGTCCGGGCCTTTCAATCTGGAGAGTTACATGACCGGGGACGATCAGGGCGGAGCGGCGCCAGACGCCCAGACCGCCACGCAACCTGGCGACAGCATCGAAGAGGCCAGCTTCAGCATCCGGGTTCAGTACCTGAAGGACTTTTCCTTCGAGAATCCCAGCGCGCCGGCGATCTACGCCAAACTGAGCCATCAGCCCGACATTTCGGTCAGCGTGGACGTCAATGCGCGGCCTCTCGAAGGCCGCATCTACGAGACCGTGCTCTCGGCCAACGTGGACGCGAAGTTTGACGACACGCAGGGATTCCTGATCGAACTGCAGTACTGCGCCCTGGTTCAGGTCTCGGATCAGGTCGGCCCCGAACATCTGGAGCCTTTGCTTCTGGTCGAGGTGCCGCGATTCCTCTTCCCCTTCGCCCGGAACCTGATCTCTTCGGCGACCCGGGACGGCGGCTTTCCGCCCCTGCTGGTCGCGCCGATCGATTTCAGCAAGCTCTATCTGCGCCACAAGGCCCAGCAAGGCCAGGCGGCCGCCCAGCCGGAAGGCCCGCAGCCGGAAAGCCAGCAATCGGAAGGTCAGCAGCCGCAAGCCCAGACCGCCGAGTGAGAGGCCGGCGCCTCAGCCCAGCCAGACCGGATCCTTCAGTCGCGCCAGCATGGCTTTGTGGGCGCGCAGCTCGTCTTCGCTCGGCGCATGGGGCCGCGGCGGGCGGACGATATCGGCCGCGGGCGCCGGACTCCCGCTCTGCCCGCCGCGGCGCTCGTTGAGCTCCAGACCCGGCTGCCGGCCACCGATCAGCTCGAGATAGACCTCGGCCAGCAACTGTGTGTCCAAGAGGGCGCCATGCAGGGTGCGCTGCGAGTTGTCGATCTCGAAGCGCCGGCAGAGCGCATCCAGGCTGACCTGGCTCCCGGGGAACTTGCGCCGGGCGATCGACACCGTATCGACGGTCCGGCTGCGCTCGATGGCCGGGCGGCCGAGCAGCGCCAGCTCCGCGTTCAGGAACTTCATGTCGAACTCGGCGTTGTGGATCACCAGCGTTGCGTCACCGATGAAGGCCAGGAACTCGTCCGCCATCTCGGCGAAAGGTGGAAACCCGGAGAGAAAATCGCGGCTGAGGCCGTGGATTTGGAAGGCCTCCTCCGGCATGTCGCGCTGCGGGTCGATGTAGCGCTGGAACTGCGCGCCGGTCTCGACGTGGTTGACCAGCTCCAGGCAGGCGATCTCAACGATGCGATGCCCGGCGCCAGGGTCCAGGCCCGTGGTCTCGGTATCCAAAACGATCTCACGCATGCCCCGGCCTCCGGTTTGGATGGCGTATCGGCGGCCAGCAGCGGCCCCTGCGCCCCGCCATCTTCCTAACCGCCCGGCGCAGGGCGCGCAAGGACAGGCCCTTGCCCAGCCCGGTCGGGATCACGAAGTCGGCGCGGCGGCGCTTCTCGGCGTCCGGCAGCTGCCGCGCCCGGATCTCGTCCAGGCGCTGCCGGGACATGCCGGGACGGCGCAGGACCCTTTGGGCCTGGATGAAAGCCGGCGCCGAGACCACCAGGACCGCATCGCAGCGGGCTTCTGCGCCGGTCTCGAAGAGCAGCGGGATGTCCAGCACCACTATGGTTGCGCGGCGGCGCGCCTGGCGGCGCAGGAAGGCCGCCTCCGCCTGCCGGACCTTGGGGTGCAGGATCGCCTCCAGGCGGCGCAGCGCCGACGGATCGCCGAAGACCCGCGCACCCAGGGCCTTGCGGTCGACCCGGCCCGCGGTGACCGTCTTGGGAAAGGCTCGGCGCACCGCTTTGATGGTCTCGGGATCCTTGGAGAGCAGGCGGTGCACTTCGGCGTCGGCATCGTGGACCGGCAAGCCAAGGCGGCGCAGCGCCTTGGCCGCGGTCGACTTGCCCATGGCGATCGATCCGGTCAGGCCCAGGATCACCACGGTCCTCAGGCTCCGAGCAGGAAGGCGCGCAACTCCGCGGTAACCTTCGGCGCCCGGCCGAACCAGGCCTCGAAGCCGGGCCGGGCCTGATGCAGCAACATGCCGAGGCCGTCGGCCACCGGGTTACCGCGGGCCCGAGCGGCCGCCAGCAACGGAGTCTCCAGCGGCGTGTAGACGATGTCGGTGACCAGGGACGCTCCGGGCAGCGACTCCAGCGCCAGGTCCAGGGGCGGCTGCCCTGCCATGCCGAGCGCCGTGGTGTTGACCAGCAGGCCCGCTCCTTCCAGGGCCTTCTTCCGCTCGGCCCAGGGCCAGACCCTGACCGGCGCCAGGCCCGGCGCCGCGAGCGCTTCGGCGAGCTCGTCGGCGCGGGCTTCGGTCCGGTTGCCAAGCCGAATTTCGGGCACCCCGAGGTCCTGCAGGGCGGCGATCACAGCGCGCGCCGCGCCGCCGGCGCCGAGGACCACCGCCGGGCCCGCCCCGGGCCGCCACTGCGGCGCCGTCTCGCGCAGGTTCTCGGCGAAACCGAAGGCATCGCTGTTGTCGCCCCGCAGGCGGCCGGCGTCGATCAGCACCGTGTTGACCGCGCCGATCCGCCGCGCCTGCGGCGTCACCTCCTCGCAGAGCGCAAGCAGGGACTCCTTGTGCGGCAAGGTCGCGTTGAAGCCCCGGAAGCCGAGATCGGCTAGGGCCCGCACCACCCGCTCCAGGGCCGCCGGCGGCGCGCCCAAGGGCAGGTAGGCGCCGTCGATGCCGTGGTGCTGCAGCCAGTAGCCGTGGAGCCTCGGTGAAAGGGAATGGCTGACCGGCCAGCCGAGCACGCCGGCAAGACGCGCCTTGCCGCTGAGGATCATTCCGGGATCACCCCGTGGTTGCGCAGCATGTCGAGCAATGGCAGCAGCGGCAGGCCGAGGATGCCGAAGAAGTCGCCGGAGATGGACTGAAAGAGCTGGATGCCCCGGCCTTCGAGCTGGTAGGCGCCGACCGAGCGCAGGGCCGCTTCGCCGACTTCGGAAAGGTAGCCTTGGATCGCCGCCTCACCGAGCGGCCGCATGGTCAGCTCAGCGCGGTCCCGGTGGTGCCAGATCCGGGCACCGTCGCGCAGCAGGCAGAGCACGGTCAGCAGATGGTGCGTCCGGCCGGACAGGCGGCGCAGGTGCTCGGCCGCACCCGCCAGGTCGGCAGGCTTGTCGAACCAGGCGCCGTCGCAGACCAGCATCTGATCGGCGCCGAGCACCAGCGCGCCCGGAAAGCGGGGTGCGACCCGCTGCGCCTTGAGCGCCGCGAGGGCCTCGGCGACCTCGAAGGCATCGGCGCCCTCGGCCTTCATCGCCAGCTTGACCTCGTCCTCGTCGACCGCCGCCGGCGCCGCCTCGAAGGGCACGCCCGCCGCCTCCAGCAGGCGCTGGCGCGAAGCGCTGCCCGAGGCCAGGACCAGCTTGGTCGACGTCATCGCCAGGGCTTCCGAGCGGTATTCATGTCTGCTCCTGATGTTCGCCGAGGTGGGTCAGAATCGAGGCGGCGGTCTCCTCGATCGAGCGCTTGGTGACGTCGATCACCGGCCAGCCGTGCTTGGCGCAGAGTCGCCGGGCGAAGGCGACCTCCGCGCGCACGATATCCGGGTCGACGTAGTCGGTGGCCTGGTGCCCATGACCCGAGATGAGCCGCAGGCGGTTGCGGCGGACCTGGACCAACCGCGCCGGGTCCTTGGTCAGGCCGATGATCAGCGGCTGCTCCGCGGCCAGGAGCTCCTCGGGCATGGGGCAGTTCGGGACCACGGGAATGTTGGCCGCCTTGATTCCCCGATTGGCGAGATAGAGACAGGTCGGGGTCTTCGAGGTCCGCGAGACGCCGACCAGAACCACGTCGGCCTCGTTGAGCCCCATGACCCCTTGGCCGTCATCATGGCTGAGGGCGAAGTTCATGGCGTCGATGCGGCTGAAGTACTCTGCGTCGAGCATGTGCTGCAGGCCGGGACGGCCCGTCATCTCGACCCCGAAAGTCGCAGCCAGGACATGGATCACCGGATCGAGCACCGGAATGCAGGGCACGCCGATCCGCCGACAGGCCTCGAGCAGGCTGGAGCGCAGCGTGTCGTTGACCAGCGTGAAGAGGACCGGGCCGGGATTGGCCTCGATCGCAGCCGCGACCTTCTGCATCTGGCCCGGTGTGCGGATCAGGCTCCAGACGTGCTCCAGCGGCTCTACGCCCTCGAACTGCACCAGGCAGGCCCGGGCGACGGAATGGATGGTCTCGCCGGTCGCATCTGAGACCAGATGAAGGTGATGGGTGGTCATCCCTCTGCCTCGGTTATTCATCTCGAAGGATCAAAGGTGGGGATATCAGCGCCATCCCGGGGTGGCCACTCGATTCCATGCAGGCTCGCCGACCTTTCGTCCAGCGCCTGCGTCTCGACCCACCAATCCGTCCTGCCTTGGGGAAAACCGCAGATTGGGTAAGGCATGCCGACACGGCCGTCCCGAAGTTCCCCGCAATTCCCCTGGGCCGGAACCTATGGGACTCCGGGCAAGGAGAGGCTGTTTTCCACAAGCTGATCCGATATGCCAACGCGAAGAAGCGTGACCCGGCGGCTGGCTTGGGGTACCTGCGTGGATAACACACAATCCCCGCTGTCCACAGACCCAACAACCACTTCCCTGATTCCTTAAGATTCTTATTTTGAAGTGTAACCACCAGCCGGAGAGCGCGAACCGTGGACGAAGTCCCTGCCCGAGCCGACGACAAGCCTTTGCTCGAAACCCTTGCGGGCCGGACCTCGGAGCGCCTGCCGATCTGGCTGATGCGCCAGGCCGGGCGCTACCTGCCGGAGTATCGGGAAGTGCGGGCCAAGGCCAAGAACTTCATCGACTTCTGCTTCCGCCCCGACCTGGCGGCGGAGGCCACCCTGCAACCCCTGCGGCGCTTCGACCTGGACGCGGCCATCGTGTTCTCCGACATCCTGGTCGTGCCTTTGGCGCTGGGACAGAAGGTCTGGTTCGAAGAGGGAAAGGGTCCGCGCCTCGAGGCGATCCGGGAGCCGGTGGACCTCTCGGTGCTCTCTGCGGACGATCTCGAAGCCCGGCTTGCCGCCGTCTACGAGACCCTTGAGGTCGTCGCGGCCGAGCTGCCAGCCGGCAGGGCGCTGATCGGCTTCGCCGGCGCGCCCTGGACTCTCGCCAGCTACATGATCGAGGGCCAGACCAGCCGCGATTTCGCCCAACTGAAGCGCTTCGCCTACGGCCGGCCGGAGGCCTTCGGGCATCTGCTGGACCTGCTGGTCGAGGCGGTCGCGCGGCATCTTGTCGCTCAGGTCCGTGCCGGGGCGGAGGTGGTGCAGATCTTCGATTCCTGGGCCGGCGTGCTGCCGGAGCCGGAGCTCAAGGCCTGGAGCCTGGCGCCCATGGCTGAAATAGCCCGCCGGTTCAGGGCGGACTGCCCTGACGTGCCGGTCATCGCCTTTCCCCGCGGCGCCGGTCTCTCCTATGCCGCCTTCGCCGAGAGCGGCGGCTTCGATGCGCTCGGCCTGGACACAACCGTGCCGCTGGGCTGGGCGGCGGAGCGGCTGCAACCCAAGGCCGTGGTCCAGGGCAACCTGGATCCCGTAAAGCTCTTGGTTGGCGGGGGCGCGCTGGCCCGGGGAGTCGATTCGGTCCTGGAGACCCTGGGGCCGCAGCGGCTGGTCTTCAATCTGGGGCACGGTGTGCTTCCGGAGACGCCGCCCGAGCACGTTGCGGAGCTGGTCGCCCGGGTTCGCGGCGGGCCAGCCTGAGGCCGCGGCGCGCGCCTTCGGAGAGATCGGAAGATGGCCAAGACCGCGGTGGTGCTGTTCAACCTGGGCGGACCCGATGGGCCCGAGGCGGTTCGACCCTTTCTGTTCAACCTCTTCAACGATCCGGCGATCATCGGCCTGCCCCAGCCCCTGCGTTGGCTGCTGGCGCAGCTGATCTCGCGCCGCCGGGCACCGATCGCCCGGGAGATCTACCAGCATCTCGGCGGCGGCTCGCCGCTGCTGCCGAACACCGAGGCCCAGGCGACCGCTCTCGAAGAGGCGCTTGGCGCGGACGCCGGCGGAGACGAGGCGAAGGTCTTCATCGCGATGCGTTACTGGCATCCGATGAGCGATGCGACGGCACAGGCGGTGCGCGACTTCGGCCCGGATCGGATCGTCCTGCTGCCGCTTTATCCGCAGTTCTCGACCACCACGACCGGATCCTCGACCAAGGACTGGTTTCGCGCTGCCCGTGCCGCCGGGTTGCGGGCGCCGACCCGCGTCCTCTGCTGCTATCCGCAGGATCCCGGCTTCGTCGCCGAGGCGGCAGCGCTTTTGACCAAGGCGCTGGATCAGGCTGCCGAATCGGGCGGCCGTTTCCGGGTCCTGTTCTCGGCCCATGGCCTGCCGAAGAAGATCGTCGCCGGGGGCGATCCCTACCAATGGCAGGTCGAACAGTCGAGCGCCGCTGTGGTGGCAGCGCTCGGCGCGCGCGCCCAGGGCATGGACTGGCTGGTCTGCTATCAGAGCCGGGTCGGTCCGCTGGAGTGGATCGGGCCGGCGACCGAGGACGAGATCCGCCGTGCCGGTGCCGAGGGCCTCGGCGTTGTCCTGGTGCCGATTGCCTTCGTCTCGGAGCATTCCGAGACCCTGGTCGAGCTCGATATCGAGTACCGGGAACTGGCCGAGGAGGCGGCGGTGCCGCTTTATCTCAGGGTCCCCACGGTCGGCGCCGGCGCGCCCTTCGTTGCCGGTCTGGCCGGCCTTGTCCGGCGGTCGCTGGACGGCAAGGATGGGGCCACGGCGCCGGCCGAGGGGCGGCCGCTCTGCCCGGCCGAGTTCGGGCGCTGCGCCTGCCGCGAGGCGGCGGAGGCTTGATCCGGGATGCTTCTGGTGAGGGGCGAGGAGCGAGGCAGGGATGGAAGGATTTCTCGGCGGGGCCTATTCCTGGGTCAAGGCGCTGCACGTCATCAGCGTGATCGCCTGGATGGCGGGCATGCTCTACCTGCCGCGGCTCTACGTCTATCATTGCGCGGCCGAGCCGGGCTCGGTCCAGTCGGAGACCTTCAAGGTGATGGAGCGCCGCCTGCTGCGCGCGATCCTAAACCCGGCCATGGTCGCGTCCTGGCTCTTCGGACTGATGCTGGTGGCGCACCTCGGGGCCTGGGACCAGGGCTGGATGCTCGCCAAGTTCGCCTGCCTGTTCGCCATGCAGGTGGTCCATGCGGGCTACGCCCGCTGGCGCCGGCAGTTCGAGACGGACGACAACCGTCATTCGGACAAATTCTATCGAATGATGAACGAAATACCGACTGTTCTTCTGGTCGTTATCGTTATTCTCGTCATTGTTCAGCCGTTCTGACGGATCACGCTATGGTCACTTGACTTCCGAGGGACCCATCGTTATCTGAAAGACATAACGGTCCATCTGGCCGAAAAAACGGCCAATCCCAGAGACAAAGCTCCGCGTTTCCTGTTCGGCTGCCACGGCTGTGGGTTCCCGTCCCGGAATGGCGGATCGGCCCCGAAGCGGATCTTGCCGTGACGGGTGACGGACTATCAGGCGCCCCCTTGCGACAGCGGTCATCATTATGAACCTGCAAGAGCTGAAATCGAAGAGCCCCGCCGACCTCCTGGACTACGCCGAGGAGCTCAACATCGAGAACGCGAGCAACCTGCGCAAGCAGGACATGATGTTCGCGATCCTCAAGCAGCTGGCCGAGAACGAGGTCGCGATCTACGGATCCGGGGTGCTGGAGGTCTTGCAGGACGGCTTCGGATTCCTGCGTTCGCCGGAGGCCAACTACCTGCCCGGGCCGGACGACATCTACGTCAGCCCCAGCCAGGTCCGGCGCTTCGGCCTGCGCACCGGCGACACCGTCGAGGGACAGATCCGCTCGCCCAAGGACGGCGAGCGCTATTTCGCTCTGCTGAAGATCAACTCGATCAATTTCGACCCGGTCGAAAAGGCGCGCCACCGGATCAACTTCGACAACCTGACCCCGCTCTATCCGGACGACAAGCTCAGCCTCGAGGTCGAGAATACCGACAGCAAGGACCTGACCTCGCGGGTCATCGATCTGACGGCGCCCCTGGGCAAGGGGCAGCGCGCCCTGATCGTAGCCCCGCCGCGCACCGGCAAGACGATGATCCTGCAGAACATCGCCCATTCCATCGCCGCCAACCATCCGGAGGTCTACCTGCTGGTCCTGCTGATCGACGAGCGGCCGGAGGAAGTGACCGACATGGCCCGCTCGGTCAAGGGCGAGGTCGTCAGCTCGACCTTCGACGAGCCGGCATCGCGCCACGTCGCGGTGGCCGAGATGGTGATCGAGAAGGCCAAGCGCCTGGTCGAGCACAAGCGCGACGTGGTGATCCTGCTGGACTCCATCACCCGCCTGGCGCGGGCCTACAACACCGTTGTCCCGAGCTCGGGCAAGGTCCTGACCGGCGGCGTGGACGCCAACGCCCTGCAGCGGCCGAAGCGCTTTTTCGGCGCGGCCCGCAACATCGAAGAAGGCGGATCTCTGACCATCATCGCCACCGCGCTGATCGACACCGGCAGCCGTATGGACGAGGTCATCTTCGAGGAGTTCAAGGGCACCGGCAACTCGGAGATCGTGCTCGACCGGAAGCTGGCCGATAAGCGCACCTTCCCGGCCATCGACATCGGCAAGTCCGGCACCCGCAAGGAGGAGCTGCTGGTCGACCGCGGCACGCTGTCGAAGATGTGGGTCCTGCGCCGCATCCTGATGCCGATGGGCGTCACCGATTCCATCGAGTTCCTGGTCGATAAGCTCAAGAGCACGAAGAACAACGGCGAATTCTTCGACTCGATGAACCAGTAGCGCGCGGGGCGGGAGTCCCTAAAGCCGGTCGGCGAGCGCGTAGAGCTCGCGGTTCTCCCGGTTGATCCGGTCGCTCAGGGCGTCCAGGATTTCCTCGCTGGCCCTGATGAAGCTTTCGGGTTCATCCTCTATGGCTTCGATCGAACGCCAGGTCTCCATGTAGCTCTCGAAGGCGGCGGAGAGCCCGCCCATCTCGTTCTGGAAAGCGGCGGCCATCTCGGCCAGCTTTGGATCGCCCGAGCCGAGCAGCTCCGGATAGAGCTCATTGTCTTCCTTGGCGAGGTGAGCCTTGAGCTTGCCGGAGAGCGCGATCATCACGCCCATGATGTCGGGGATGTTGTCGAGCACCTTGTCGGGATCGAGAAGGCCGCGAAACTCCGTCACGACTCCAACGATGGTCGCATGCTGCTGCCGAAAGCTGTCGGTCTTGCGCATTGCTCTGCGAGAGCCTCGGGGGGTTACTTGCCGCCGTGTTCCGATATCGGCGAGCATATGCGCCGACCGGTTGAATACCCCTTAATTGCCGCTCGCCGGCGCCCGCCCGAGAGCGGACTTTTATCCTATAACGGTCAGGGCAGGAGGATCGTCGATCCCGTGGTCTTGCGGCTTTCCAGGTCGCGGTGCGCCTGGGCCGCTTCGGCCAAGGGATAGGTCTGGTGGACCTCTATCTTGACCGCGCCCGAGAGCACGACCTCGAAGAGCGCCTTGGCACTGGCCTCCAGGTCCTCGCGCTTCGCCGTATAGGTCATCAGGGTCGGCCGGGTCACGAAGAGCGAGCCCTTCTGGCCGAGGATGCCAAGGTTGACCGGCGGCACCGGGCCCGAGGCGTTGCCGAAGGTCACCATCAGGCCCAACGGCCGCAGGCAGTCCAGGGAGTCGTCCCAGGTGTCCTTGCCGATCGAATCGTAGACCACGGGCACGCCTTCGCCGCCGGTGATCTCCTTGACCCGCTCGACGAAGCGCTCCTCGCGGTAGTTGATCGGATGGTCGCAGCCGTGGGCCCGGGCCAGCTCCGCCTTCTCCGGCGAGCCCACGGTGCCGATCACCTTGGCGCCCAGGTGTTTTAGCCACTGGCAGGCGATCAGACCGATGCCGCCGGCGGCGGCGTGCAGCAGCACGGTCTCGCCCGCTTTCACCGGATAGGTCCGGCGGATCAGGTACTCCACCGTCATGCCCTGGAGCATCATGGCCGCACCGGTCTCGTCGCCGATCGCGTCGGGCAAGACCACGACTCGGTCGGCCGGCATCAGGCGGACCTCGGCATAGGCGCCGACCGGCGGCGCGGCGTAGGCGACGCGGTCGCCCTCGCTGAGGCCGCTCACCCCGTCGCCCAGCGCGTCGACCACGCCGGCGGCCTCCATGCCGATGGCGTGGGGCAGGTCGCCCAGGGGATAGAGGCCGGTCCGATGGTAGACGTCGATGTAGTTGAGCCCGATCGCGGTCTGGCGGATGCGGATCTCGCCGGGGCCGGGATCGCCGACCTCGACGTCGTCGTAGCGCAGGTTCTCGGGCCCGCCGGGGGCGTGGATGCGGACGGCTTTGCTCATCGGCTCAGGTGCTCCTTGAAGAAATCCGCTGTCCGGGCGTTGGCCAGCTGGGCGGCCGCGGCGTCGTAATGGGCGCCGCCCTCGCGGGCGAAGGCGTGGTCCTGCCCCTCGTAGACGTGTAGGGTGACCTGCGGATGGCCGGACAGGCCGGACTGGATCTTCTGCTGCGCCTCCGGCGGCACGAACTGGTCCTTGGCGGCGACGTGGAGCAGGATCGGCCGAGTGATCTGCGAAGCCTCGCCCAGCAGCTCGTCCAGGCCGACGCCGTAGTAGCTGACGCTGCAGTCGGCATCGGAGCGGGCGGCCATGAGGTAGGCGAGCTTGCCGCCGAGGCAGTAACCGACCGCGCCGACCTTGCCGCTGCAGGCCTCGTGGCCGCGGAGCTGGCCCAGGGTGGCAGTCAGGTCCTCGACCCCCTTGGCGACGTCGAAGGCGTTGAACAGCCCGAAGGCCTGCTCCCATTCCGCCTCGCTCTGATCGGTGATCTGGATACCCGGCTCGATCCGCCAGAAGAGATCCGGGCAGCAGGCGGCATAGCCCTGGGCGGCGAGTCCGTCGCAGATGTCGCGCATGACCTTGTTGACGCCGAAAATCTCCTGAATGACCAGAAGACCGGGCGCCGGGGTGCTCGCGGGCAGCGCCAGATAGGCCCCGAAGTCACCGTCCGGGCCCGTGATCGTGATGTCGGGCATGGCTGCAGTTCTCCTCCCTCGTGCCACCGGCTTCGCTCTGCCGCCGGCCGGCCGCAAGCTTATCGCGCAAGCCGCCGGCTTGTCACCCGCGACACTTGGAATGGTCGTTCCGAACTATCGGCCCGGGCCACCGCTTTAAGGGCTGCTTGGTGTTGTGGCTGTTAGGCTGCGCCGCGGGATGACGGCGGCTCGGAGGCCGGATTACATGTTCGGAGTCTGGAAGGCGCCGCTGGTCGCAGTGCGGAGTCCCTACGGGTCGTCGCGGAATCCCCACGACCGGGATCCCTTGGACGACCTGCCGGGCCTGATGGCGACCGGGCCCTTCAGCGAGAAATTGCTTTCCCGGCTGAAGAAGTCCCAGCCGGCGGCGCTTTATCTGAACGCAGCCAAGGGC
Source organism: Kiloniellales bacterium (assembly GCA_030066685.1). Lineage (NCBI taxonomy): Bacteria > Pseudomonadati > Pseudomonadota > Alphaproteobacteria > Rhodospirillales > Kiloniellales bacterium. The sequence goes on from JASJBF010000010.1 coordinate 29,040, forward strand.
TGGCGCTGCGACGACTATGCCTTCCTCGCCGAGCTGCCGGCGCTGAAGCTGCTGTCGATCGTCGCTGCGCCGCCGAGGGGATCGATCCCGATCGAAGCGGTGACCGGGCTGCAGTCGCTGCATCTGGACCGCGTTCTTCCGGAGCCGGTGGACTTGCCGCCGCTGCCCGCGCTTCGCTCCTGCAAGCTGGCCTGGAGCGGCGCCGTCGGGAGCCTCTTCGACTGCCGCGATCTGGAGCGGCTGAGGCTGGCCGGCCTGAAGAGCAAGCGCTTCGACCGGCTATCGCGGCTCGCCGGGCTGAAGGCGCTCTGCCTCCGCAGCTCGAATATCGTCTCCTTGCGGGACCTGGCCGGCCTCGGCCGCCTGGCGCACCTAGAGCTCAAGGTCTGCCGCAGCCTGGCGAGCCTTGACGGCATCGAAGCGCTGGCCGGGCTGCGGTCGCTAACCCTCAACGAAGGCCACAAGGTCCACGACCTGGCTCCGCTGGCCGCGCTCGAGAAGCTGGAGGTCCTGAACCTGACCGACTGCGGCGAGCTCGACTCCCTGGCGCCCTTGGCCGGCCTGCGCAACCTCAAGGCCCTGGCCTTCGCCGGCGAGAAGACGGCGGTGCGGGACGGCGATCTGCGCCCCCTGCTCGAGCTGCCCAAGCTGTCGATGGTCATGTTCGGCGCCCGACGGCACTACTCGCACGAGATCGTCAAGCCTTGGAACTGGGAAAACTTCGATAGGCCGGACCGCCTGCTGGCGCCCAAGTGAAGCCGGCCCGACTGGGGCTCAGAACGGCAACTCCGGCGCCAGCGCGCCTTCCAGGACCAGCAGCCGGCGCTTGGTGGCGAGCCCGCCCCCGCCCGAGTAGCCGCCCAGCCCCTCGCCGGCGACCACCCGATGGCAGGGGATGATCAGCGGGATCGGGTTGGCGCCGCAGGCGCCGCCGACCGCCCGCGCACTGCCGCCGGTCCGCGCCGCCATCTCGCCGTAGGTCAGGACCTCGCCGTAGGGGATCCGGATCATCTCCCGCCACACGCTCGACTGGAACGCCGAGCCGGCCGGGGCCAGGGGCAGGTCGAAGGCCTCGAGACCGCCGTCGAGGTAGGCGGCGAGCTGCCGCCCGGCCTCGGCAAGCAGCGGGCTTGGTGGTGCCTCTTTCGAATCTGCCCCGTCGCGCCACTTCAGCCGGGTGATCCGACCCTCGGCCTCGACCAGCCGCAGCCGGCCGAGCGGGGTCTCGAAGCTGGCGCTCGGCATCAGTCGATCCCGCTGCCCCCGAGGGCGCGGCGCAGCTCGTCGGGATCGGTGATCGGCAGCGAGCAGGTCATGCCCTGGCAGACGAAGGCGGTCGCCCGGTCGTTCAGCGGCGTCTTGCCGGCGGCGGGGTGGCCCTCGGGCAGGGCCTCGCCGGGCGCCCGGACCTGGAGGATCAGATTCGGCAGGCAGCGGGCCTGGACGATCCGGCGCAGGCGCTGCAGGTCCTCCGCCTCGGGGGCGCCGAGGAGGACGACCTGGAGCGGCGAGAGCAGGAGCTCGTTGCCGTTGAGGAAGCTCGCCAGGGGAAAGAAGTTGCGGCCCAGCTCGCCGGCGAAGGCGGCGACCAGATCCGCGGCCCGGCGGCGATAGGAGTCATTTCCTGTCAAATGGTAGAGCCGCGCCAGGGTTCCCACCAGCACGCCGTTGCCGGCCGGGACCGCATTGTCGTAGACGCTCTTGGTCCTGGAGGGCAGGTCGCGGGTGTCGGCGGCGCTGAAGAAGTACCCGCCCTGATCGTCGTCCCAATAGTGCGCGTCGAGGATCGTCTGCCAGGCCTCGGCCTGGGCCAGGAAGCGCGCATCGCCTTCGGCTTCGTAGAGCGCCAGCGCCGCCTCGATCATGTTGGCATAGTCGTCGACGCTGGCCGGATGCTTCAGGACGCCATGGCGCCAACTGTGGCGCAGTCGCTCGCCGTCGGTCATGCAGGTGACGACGAAGTCGAAGGCGTCGCGGGCGACCTCGAGCCACTCCGGCTCGGCGAAGGCCAGGCCGGCCCGGGTCAGCGCTGCGATCATCAGGCCGTTCCAGTCGGCCAGCACCTTGTCATCCCAGCCGGGGCGCACCCGGCGCTCGCGCACCTCGAGCAGCTTGTCCCGGGTGCGGGCGAGCTGGGCCTCGGTCTCGGGCGAGCCAAAGTGCGGCGCGTGGGAGCGGTTGAGGATCGTCTTGCCCTCCCAGTTGCCCTCGGCGGTCACGTCGTAGGCGGCCTTGAAGGCCTCGGCGGCCTGGCCCAAGACCGCGTCGATCTCGGCTTCAGTCCAGACGTAGTAGCGCCCTTCCTCGCCTTCGCTGTCGGCGTCCAGGGTGCTGGCGAAGCCGTCGACTCGGCGCGCGCCCGGTGCGCCGGACTCGCGGGCGATCATCTCGCTCAGCACCCAGCCGATGGTCTCACGCACGCGCTGCTCGAACAGCAAGGCGCCGCTGTCTTGCCAGGCCCAGGTCAGAAGATCGATCATCTGGGCATTGTCGTAGAGCATCTTCTCGAAGTGCGGGACCAACCATTGCCGGTCGACCGAATAGCGGGCAAAGCCGCCGCCGAGATGATCGTAGATGCCGCCCTGGCACATCTTGGTCAGGGTCAGCAGCACCGCATCCCGGTACGCTTCGGCGCCGCTGCGCTTCCAGGCCCGCCACAGCAGCTTGAGGATCGTCGGCTGGGGGAACTTGGGCGCCTGACCGATGCCGCCTTCGACCGGGTCGATCTCGCGCAGCAGGCGCTGGGCGATCTGGTCGGTGAGCTCCAGGGTCACGCCTTCGCCGCGCAGGTTCTGCGACAGCTTGGCCAGGCCATCGCGCAGCGCGTCGACGTTGGCGGTCACTTTGTCCTGCTCCCGCACGTAAAGCTCGGCGATTCGTTCGAGCACCTGCGGGAAGCCGGGCCGGCCGAAGCGCGGCTCGGGCGGGAAGTAGGTGCCGCCCCAGAAGGGCTCGCCCTCGGGGGTCAGAAACATGGTCAGCGGCCAGCCGCCCTGTTCGCCCAGCAACGCCAGGGCGGACTGGTAGTAGCCGTCGAGGTCCGGGCGCTCTTCCCGGTCGACCTTGATGTTGACGAAGAGCCGGTTCATGAGGGCCGCGATCTCAGGATCCTCGAAGCTCTCGTGGGCCATGACGTGGCACCAATGGCAGGCTGCGTAGCCGACCGAGAGAAGGATCGGCTTGTTCTCCCGTCTGGCTCTCGCCAAGGCTTCGTCGCCCCAGGCGTACCAGGCGACTGGGTTGTCGCCGTGCTGCAGGAGATAGGGACTGGTCTCGACGGACAGTCGGTTCCGCGGGGCTGGGGGGGTGTCGGCCATGGGGGCGGGGCCTTCCTCGCTATCGTCGGCTCGCTGCCGAGCCGGGCTTTGGGGCGTTGCTTTGCAGCCGGGCGCCCGGCTAGTGTCTCTGGTCCCTATATGAGGATGGGAACGCGGCCGCCTCAACCGCAAAGTCCGTGAGGGTTTGATCCGATGAAGATCCGTATCGACATCGACTGCACGCCGGAGGAGGCGCGGCGCTTCTTCGGGCTGCCGGACGTCACGCAGTTGCAGGAGTCGGTGATGGCGGAGCTGGAAAAACAGAGCCTGGCGCGCCTCAAGTCGATGGACGTCGATGCCCTGATGAAGCAGTGGTTCCCGAGCTCGATCGAAGGCTGGGAGCGCCTCCAGAAGACGATGTGGCAGCAGATGACCAGCGCCGCCGGCGCCGCCGCGGCGGGCGCCAAGAAGGCGGACAAGGAGAAGTCATGACCGATGGCTCGGCCGCCGGCGCCGGGGATCCGGCGCCCTACTATCGCGCCCACGTCTTCTGTTGCACCAACGAGCGCCCGGAGGGCCATCCCCGCGGCTGCTGCAAGGACAAGAACGCCGAGGCGCTGCGCAACTACATGAAGGCGCGGGCCAAGGCCATGGGGCTCGAGGGCGTCCGGGTCAACATCGCCGGCTGCCTGGACCGCTGCGAGCTGGGGCCGACCATGGTGATCTACCCCGAGGGCGTCTGGTACCACTACCGCAGCAACGAGGACATCGACGAGATCCTCCAGACCCACGTGATCGAGGGCGGCCGGGTGACCCGGCTCCAGCTCCAGCCGGACGACGAGACGCCACCGGTCCCTTAGCCGAAAGACCGCCGAGCCGGGGTCGCCCCCGCCCCCGCTTGCCCATTGCGGGCGTCCGTAGCGAGGCGAGATGACCGAGCATCGAGACACCATCTTCGCCCTTTCCACGCCGCCGGGGCGGGGCGGTATCGCCGTCTTCCGGATCTCCGGCCCGGCCGCCGGCGATGCGCTGACGGCGCTCTCGGGGTCCGGGCGCCTGCCGCCGCGCCGGGCCCGTCTCGTCGCGCTGCGCCGGCCCGACGACGGCACGCCGATCGACCGCGGCCTTGTGCTGTGGTTTCCCGGTCCGGCGAGCTTCACCGGCGAAGACCTGGCCGAGCTTCAGCTTCACGGCGGCCGGGCGGTGGTCGCGGCCACGGCCGGCGCCCTGGCCGCCCTGCCCGGTCTTCGGGTCGCCGAGCCGGGAGAGTTCACCCGCCGGGCCTTCGACAACGGGAAGCTCGACCTCGCCGAGGTCGAGGGCTTGGCCGACCTGATCAACGCCGAGACCGAGGCGCAGCGGCGTGTCGCCCTGAACCAGCTCGGCGGCGGCCTGTCCCGCGTGGTGGAAGGGTGGCGCCGCCGCCTGATTGAGGTTGCCGCCCGGCTGGAGGCCTGGATCGACTTCCCGGAGGACGACCTGCCGGTCGGGCTCGCCGCCGCCGTGGCGGGCGACCTGGCCGGGCTGCGGGACGAGATGGCGCCCTACCTGGAATCGGACCGGCGGGGCGAGCGGCTGCGCGACGGCCTGACCGTCTCCATCCTGGGCGCGCCCAACGTCGGCAAGTCGAGCCTGCTCAACGCCATCGCGCGGCGCGACGTGGCCATCGTCTCGGACCGGGCCGGCACGACGCGGGACGTGATCGAGGTTCACCTGGACCTTGGCGGTTACCCCCTCACACTGGCCGACACGGCCGGGCTGCGTGCCGTAGAAGCGGAGGGCGGGGACGAGATCGAGGTCGAGGGCGTCGCCCGCGCCCGCCGGCGGGCGGAGACGTCGGACCTGCGCCTGGTGGTCTTCGACGCCACCCAGGACCCGGCGGCGCAGAAAGAGACCCGCGATCTGATGGCGGCCGACAGTCTGGTGGTCTTCAACAAGATCGACCTGGCGCCGCCGCCGGAACCGATCGCCTTTGAGACAAATGCCGTCTTCGCCGTCTCGGCCAAGACCGGCGCCGGCCTGGCGGCGCTGCTCGACGCCCTGACGGCGCGGGCCGAGATGCTGCTGGGCTCGGCCGGCGGCGCGCCGCTGCTGACCCGGCTGCGCCATCGCGAGGCGCTGGCCGATTGTGTCGCGGCCCTGGGCCGGGCGGAAGGGGCGGCTCTGCCCGAGCTGCGCGCCGAGGACCTGCGCCTGGCGTTGCGGGCCCTGGGGCGGATCACCGGACGGGTCGACGTCGAGGAGCTTCTGGACGTGATCTTCCGCGAGTTTTGCATCGGCAAATAGGCCGGTGTTTCACGTGAAACATCCCGGCCGGCGGTGACCGGGGCAGGCTGCCCCGGCGGTCTTTGACAGCCGCAGCGTTCTGTCCTAAGAGGGCGCGCCATGTCCGACAGCTCGACCTCATCCTATGACGTCATCGTCGTTGGCGGCGGCCATGCCGGCTGCGAAGCCGCGGCCGCCGCCGCGCGCCTCGGCGCCCGCAGCCTGCTGGTGACCCACGATCCCGAGACCATCGGAACGATGTCCTGCAACCCGGCGATCGGGGGCCTCGGAAAGGGCCACCTGGTCCGCGAGATCGACGCCCTCGACGGGCTCATGGGCCAGGCCATCGACCGTGCTGGGATTCAGTTCCGGATGCTCAACTGGAGCAAGGGGCCGGCGGTGCGCGGGCCCCGCGCCCAGGCCGACCGCCGGCTCTACCGGCAAGCCATGCAGGCACTGCTGCGCGCGCAGCCCGGGCTGGAGATCCTGGGCGCTGCGGTCGAGGACCTTGACCTGGATTCCCGGGGGCGCTGCCGCGGCGTGGTCACCGGCGACGGCCGGACCCTGAAGGCGGCGGCGGTCGTGCTGACCACCGGGACCTTCTTGCGCGGCCTGATCCATCTCGGGGAAAAGAGCTGGCCGGCGGGCCGCATCGGCGAGGCGCCGAGCCACGGCCTCTCGGCGACCCTGGATCGCCTCGGCTTCCGGCTCGGCCGCCTCAAGACCGGGACCCCGCCGCGGCTCGACGGCCGGACCATCGAGTGGACGGGGCTCGAGGTCCAGCCCGGCGACGATCCGCCCGAGCCCTTCTCGACCCTGACCACGGCGATCGAAACGCCGCAGGTGCCCTGCCACATCACCTACACCTCGGCGGCGGGCCACGACTTGATCCGGTCCAACCTGGAACGCTCGCCGATGTACTCGGGGCAGATCGAGTCGACGGGGCCGCGTTACTGTCCCTCGATCGAGGACAAGGTCGTGCGCTTCGCCGAGCGGGAACGGCACCAGATCTTCCTGGAGCCGGAGGGCCTGGACGACCCCACCGTCTATCCCAATGGCATCTCGACCTGCCTGCCCGAAGCGGTCCAGCGGGAGCTGCTGAAGACCATCCCGGGCCTGGCCGGCGCGGTCATGCTGCAGCCCGGCTACGCGATCGAGTACGACCACGTCGACCCGCGCGAGCTGAAGCCGAGCCTGGAGGCTTTGCGCCTGCCGGGCCTCTTCCTCGCCGGCCAGGTCAACGGCACCACGGGCTACGAGGAGGCGGCGGCCCAGGGCTTGATCGCCGGACTCAACGCGGCCCTCGCGGCAAGTGGAGAGGCGGCCGACGGCGGCGTCTTCTCGCTCGACCGCAGCCAGGCCTACATCGGAGTCATGATCGACGACCTGGTGACCCGCGGGGTGGCCGAGCCCTACCGCATGTTCACCAGCCGGGCCGAGTACCGCCTTCACCTGCGCGCCGACAACGCGGATCAGCGGCTGACACCGCTGGGGCGGAAGCTCGGCTGCGTCGGTCCCGAGCGCGCCCGGCGCTTCGCGGAAAAGCGCGACGCCCTGGCCGCCGGGCGCGCGCTGGTCGAGGGCTGCGCCGCGACCCCGGACGCGCTGGCCCGGCAGGGCATTCCGGTCAAGCGCGACGGCCGCCGCCGCTCCGCCTTCGACCTGCTGGCCCATCCGGAGATCGGCTTGGCGGAGCTGGCCCGGATTTGGCCGGCGCTCGCGGCGCTGCCGGCGGCGATCGCAGAGCAGATCGAAATCGAGGCGCGCTACGCCAGCTATCTGGAAAGACAGGAGGCCGACATCCGCGCCTTCCGGCGCGACGAGGCCTTGGCCCTGCCGGAGCGGCTGGACTACGATCGGGTCGGGGGCCTGTCCAAGGAGGCGCAGCAGGTTCTGGCGGCGGCGCGGCCCGCGACCCTGGGCGCCGCCGCCCGGCTCCCCGGCATCACGCCCGCCGCGGTGGTGGCGCTCCTGCGCTACGTCAGGAAGTCCGGCCCGGGGTCAGCAGAGGATGCCGCCTGACCCCGTGAAGGTGCCGGGCGGCCCGGGGTGGATCTGGAGCGCCATGGACCCCGAGGACGCCCTGACGCCGCAGGCCTTTCAAGAGCAAAGCGGTGTTTCACGTGAAACACAGGCCCGGCTAGAGGCCTACGTCGCGCTGCTCCGGAAATGGAACCGCCGGATCAATCTGGTCAGCCGGGCCAGCCTTGAGGACGTCTGGCGCCGCCACGTTCTGGACTCCAGCCAGCTTATGGCCTTCCTGCCGTCGGCGCCGAGCGGTCGGCGCCGGGTGCTCCTGGACCTCGGCAGCGGCGCCGGCCTGCCCGGCCTGGTCCTCGCGATCCTCGGCGCCGGCGAGGTGCATCTGGTCGAGTCGGACGGACGCAAGGCGGCCTTCCTTCGCGAGGCGGTGCGGGTCACCGCGGCTGAGGTCCGGATCCACGCCTGCCGGATCGAAGCCGTGACTCCCTTTCCCGTCGACGTCGTAACCGCACGGGCGCTGGCGCCCTTGCCCCGTCTGCTGAACTTGGCGGGACCCTTCCTGGGGCCGGACAGCCAATGCCTCTTCCTCAAGGGCGCCGGGGTCGCGGCCGAGCTAGAGGCGGCGCGAGCGGCCTGGGATTTTTCGATGGAGTCTCACCCCAGTTGCACGTATTGTAGCGGCGCTGTCCTAGTTATTGGGGTCAATGGCCGTGCAACCACAGCATCTTGACGATTCGTCCGGTGTAAGCCCCGCGCGCGCGGCCCGGGTCATCGCGGTCGCGAACCAGAAAGGCGGGGTCGGAAAGACGACAACCGCGATCAACCTCGCGACCGCCCTTGCGGCCTGCAAGCAAAAGGTGCTCCTGGTCGACCTCGACCCCCAGGGCAACGCCAGCACCGGCGTTGGCCTGGAACGCGCCCAGCGGGACAAGAACATCTACCACGTGGTGATCGAAGGCCGGCCCCTGGCCGAGGCCATCGTCGAGACCAAGGTGCCGGGCATGGCGATCGTGCCGGCTTCGGTCGACCTTTCCGGCGCCGAGGTCGAGATGATCAATTTCGATGATCGCGAGAGTCGGCTGCGCCGCGCCCTGGTTTCCGAGCTGCGGAACTACGACTTCATCCTCATCGACTGTCCGCCCGCGCTGGGTTTCCTGACGATCAACGCCCTGGTCGCCGCCGAGGCCGTCCTCGTGCCTTTGCAGGCGGAGTTCTACGCCCTCGAAGGCCTCAGCCATTTGCTGCGGACCATCGACCGGATCCGGCGGCGCTTCAATCCCGAGCTCGAGATTCAGGGCATTGTGCTGACCATGTACGATGGCCGCAACAACCTCTGCAATCTGGTCGCCGCCGACGCGCGCGCCAACCTGGGCGAGGTAGTCTACAAGACCGTGATCCCGCGCAACGTCCGGGTCTCGGAGGCGCCCTCGCACGGCAAGCCGGTGCTGCTCTACGATGTCGGCTGCGCTGGCTCCAGAGCCTACATCAACCTGGCGCGGGAGATCCTGGTGCGCGAGGACCGCCTTTCGGCCCTGGCATCCTGATCCCGACGCCGAGGCTTCGGCGAAGTCCGGGGGTGAACATGGCAAAGCAAGACAGGCCCAGCAACCTGGGGCGCGGTTTGGCCGCGCTGCTGGGCGACGAGACCGAAGACTACACGACGCTCGACCGGGTTCGGACCAGCAAGCAGGTGCCGGTCGAGTTCCTCCATCCCGGCCGCCTGCAGCCGCGGCGCTACTTCAACGAAGAGTCCCTGGCTGCGCTGGCGGAGTCGATCCGCGAGAACGGTCTGCTGCAGCCCATCCTGGTGCGCCGGGATCCTGAGCAGCCGGACACCTTCGAGATCGTCGCCGGCGAGCGGCGCTGGCGGGCCGCCCAGATCGCCCAGCTTCACGAGGTGCCGATCGTCATCCGCGAGCTGAGCGATGCCGAGACCTTGCAGCTCGCGCTCATCGAGAACGTCCAGCGCGAGGACCTTTCCCCGCTCGAGGAGGCGGACGGCTACCGCCAGCTGATGGCAGAGTTCAGCTACACTCAGGATGCGCTCGCCAACGTCATCGGCAAGAGCCGCAGCCACATCGCCAACACGCTGCGCCTGCTGAATCTGTCGGAGCCGGTCCGCGAGCTGCTGACAGAGGGCAAGCTGAGCGCCGGCCACGCCCGGGCCCTGCTGAACGCAGAGGCGCCGGAAAAGCTCGCCAGGAAGGTGGTGGACAAGGGTCTGTCCGTTCGCGAGACCGAGCGCCTCGCGAATCAGACCAAGGCGAAGGACTCGGCGCCGAAGAAGGCCGCGAGGGTGGCGGCCGAAAAGGATCCCAACACGGTGGCGCTGGAGCGCGACCTTTCCGCCCTGCTCGGGCTCAAGGTCTCGGTGACCTTCCACGGCTCTGGCGGCGCGCTGACCATCCACTACAACACCCTGGACCAGCTCGACGACGTGCTGCACCGGCTGCACCAGTCGCCGGCCTGAGCTCCCAGCCCGACCCTTTCCCGTCCACACTCGGTGACGGCTGTCTAACAGCCTAAAGCGGTTGTCTCAGGCACCTCGTCTTTATGTTTGGCGCGCCGCGCGCCGGGCCAGGGTCAGGGCCGCCCGCTCGGCCACGACGCTGGCCGGCAGACCGCTCGACTTGCAGAGAATCTCGGCTTCCAGCAGGTCCTGCTCGGCGCGGATCAGCTGCGGCGCGGGCCAGGTCCGCAGCTGCGCGGCGATCCGGCCGCGGTGTTTCCAGAAGACCGGCGGGCGCAGGCCTTCCACCGCGCGCTCTGCGGTGCTGCCCTTGGCCAGGGCGTCAGCGGCGGTCATGAGGCGGTGGAAATGCCGCATCAGGGCTCGAAGCAGGCTGACGGCGTTGACGCCTTCGGCGGTGAGCCGCCGCAGGCCGCGGTCGACCGCCGCCAGATCGCCGTCGCCTACAGCCAGAGTCAGCTCGTCGAGCGTTTGCTGGGATCCGTCGGCGAGACAGGCCGTCACCTCGGCCCAGCCGATCCGGTGCGGCGCGCCCTGCTCGCCGCCGCCGCCCCCGACGTAGAGCGCCAGCTTTTCCAGCTCGCGCCGGGTCATCTGCCGGTCGGCACCCAGGTGAGCGACCAGATGGTCCAGGGCGTCGGGGGCGATGTCCAGGCCCGCCTCGGCCAGGCTCTTGCGGATCAAGGCCGGAAGGCTCTGGGCGTCGTCCTGATAGCAGGGCAGCGCTGCGGCCCGGTCGGACTGCTCGAAGAGCCGGCGCAGCCGCGAGCGCGGCGGCAGGTCCCCGGCCTGAAGCAGCAGCAGCGCGGCGCCTGGCGGGTCGGCGAGCAGAGCCTCGACCGCCGGCGTCAGGGCTTCGGCGGCCGCCTTGACCAAGACCAGGCGGCGACCGCCGCCGAAGGACAAGGCCGCGCATTCGTCGCGAAGGCGCGCCGGGTCGGAGGCGACCTCGCTGCCGGCCAGCTCACTCTGCGTGAAGGGATCGTCGGGATCGATGCCCAGTGCCGCGGTCAAGGCTGCGGCGCGCTCCGACACCAGGCCGCCGTCGGGCCCGTAGATCAGGACCGCCTCGATCTCGGGGCCGGGCGCCTTGAGGAAGCGTTCTACGCTGCGGCTCGAGATTTTCACGCCAAGGTTGATTCCTGAAACAGAAAAGCGTTGTTTAGTGGCAAACCCATGCGCCGTCCAGGGCGCAGCTAGCGGGCGAAGTAGGTGGCGAGACGCAGCCTGATGTCTTCCGAGAGCTCGCGCAGGGCGCGCTCGCGGGCGTCATTTCCCGAGACGTAGGTCGCGTACTGGGAATCGACGATGTTGTAGCTGTTGATCGAGTTCGACAGGCCTCGGAACACCACCGCGTTATCCTTAAGCTTGGTTAAGGTGAAGCGCGCGCTGAGGCGCAGGTTGGCTCGGGTCGCAATCTCGTCCTGCTGGATGGCGAGGACTTCGGTCTGTTCGGAGAGGCTGATCTTGAGCACGTACTCGGGCTGGTTCGGCTGCCCCCGCGGGTTTATCCGGTCGCGCAGAAGGTTGTGCAGCTGCTGACCAGTCCGGCCCCCCACGGCGGCGATTTGAACGGTCTCGAGATCTTCGAAAGTCGTCGACCCCTCGTCGTCCTCGCCGTAGAGCGGGCGGAAGCCGCAGCCGTTCAGAGCCAGTCCGAAGACCAGGGCCAGACTTCCGAGTATTGCGGCCCGGCGCAGCCGGCGCTGGCATTCATACGACGACATTGACCACCCGATTCGGCACCACGATGACCTTGCGCGGGCTCCGCGCCTCCAAGACGCGCTGGACCGCCGGCTCCGCCAGGGCGGCGTCCTCGGCCTGCTGCTTCTCGGCGTCGCGCGGCAGCGAGATGGTGGCCCGCAGCTTGCCGTTGACCTGGACCGCGACCGTGACCTCCTCGTCGATGGTCAGAGCCGGATCTGCCTCCGGCCAGGCGCTCTCGGCGAGCAGGCCGTCGTGGCCCAGGGTCTGCCAGAGATCCTCGGCCAGATGCGGGGTCATCGGCCCGACCAGCCGGGTGAAGACTTCGGCCGCCTCGCGCGCCGCCCAGCGGTCGCCGTCGTCCTTCGCCTTGAAGCCGGCCAGAGCGTTGATCATCTCGTACATCCGCGCCACCGCGCCGTTGAAGTGGAAGCGCTCGATGTCCGCGGTCACCGCCTCGATCGCCTTGTGGGTCCGCCGGCGCAGCGCCATGGCCTCGGCGCCGAAGGCGCTTGGCAGCGGTGCGCCGGCCGCGACGCCCAGGTCCGCGACCTCGGAGACGATCCGCCAGGCCCGCTGGCAGAAGCGGCTGGCCCCGTCGATGCCGGCGTCGGTCCATTCCATGTCCCGCTCCGGCGGGCTGTCGGAGAGCATGAACCAGCGCGCGGCATCGGCGCCATGGGCGTCGATGATCGCCTCCGGATCGACCGTGTTCTTCTTCGACTTGCTCATCTTCTCGACCCGGCCGCGGGTCACCGGCGCGCCCTCCAGGGTCACGAACTCGCCGTCGTCGCCCGGCTTGACCTGCTCCGGCGACAGCCAGTTTCCGGCCTCGTCCTCATAGGTCTCGTGACAGATCATGCCTTGCGTGAAGAGCCCGGCGAAGGGCTCCTCGACCGAGAGGTGGCCGCAGGCCTGCAGGGCCCGGGTGAAGAAGCGGGCGTAGAGCAGGTGCAGCACCGCGTGCTCGATGCCGCCGATGTACTGGTCGACCGGCATCCAGTAGTCGACCGCCGACCGGTCCATGGCGGTCTCCGCCCGCGGGCTGCAGAAGCGTGCGAAGTACCAGGAGGAGTCGACGAAGGTGTCCATGGTGTCGGTATCGCGTTCCGCCGGCTTGCCGCAGCTCGGACAGTCCACCGTCTTCCAGCTCGGGTGATGGGCCAGGGGATTCCCCGGCTGGTCGAAACCGACATCCTCTGGCAGGCGCACCGGCAGCTCGGCCTCGGACACCTTGACCACGCCGCAGTCCCGGCAATGCACCACGGGGATCGGGCAGCCCCAGTAGCGCTGCCGGGACACGCCCCAATCGCGTAGCCGGTACTGCACCTCGCCGCGGCCGTCGCCCGCCTTTTCCAGCTTCGCTATCGCCGCGGGAATGGCGGCGTCGACCTTCAGGCCGTCCAGGAAGTCGGAGTTGATCATGCTCCCGTCCCAGTCGGTGTAGGCCTCGTCGGCGATCTCGAAGCCGGCTGCCTCGGTCTGGGGCGGCAGGACCACGGGCACCACCGGCAGGCCGTACTTGCGGGCGAAGTCCAGGTCGCGCTGGTCGTGCCCCGGGCAGCCGAAGATGGCCCCGGTGCCGTAGTCCATCAGCACGAAGTTGGCCACGTAGACCGGCAGGGTCTCACCCGGCCGAAAGGGGTGCTCGGCCAGGACCGCTGTCTGGTAGCCGCGTTTCTCGGCGGTCTCGATCGCCTCTTCGCTGGTCCCGATCCGGTCGCAGTCGGCGACGAACTCGGCCAGCTTCGGATCGTCCTTCGCCAGGGCCGCGGTCAGCGGGTGGTGCGGCGAGAGTGCGCAGAAGGAGGCCCCGAACAGGGTGTCCGGCCGGGTCGTGAAGACCTGCAGGCGCTCCTCGGCCTCGCCGCTCCAGCCAGCCGGGGCGCCCCGCAGGCGAAAGAAGAGACGGGCGCCTTGGGAGCGGCCGATCCATTTGCGCTGCATGGTGCGGACCTTGTCGGGCCAGCGCTCCAGCTCGTCCAGCGCGGCCAGCAGCTCGTCGGAGAAGTGGGTGATCTTGAAGAACCACTGTGCCAACTTGCGCCGCTCGACCGGCGCGCCGGAGCGCCAGCCGCAGCCGTCGATGACCTGCTCGTTGGCCAGCACGGTGTGGTCGACCGGGTCCCAGTTGACCCAGGATTCCTTGCGGTAGACCAGGCCCGCGTCCAGGAAGTCCAGGAACATCTTCTGCTGGTGGCGGTAGTACTCGGGATGGCAGGTCGCCACCTCCCGCTCCCAGTCGATCGACAGGCCCATGGACTTCAGCTGGGCGCGCATCACCGCGATGTTGTCGTAGGTCCAGGCGGCCGGATGCACGCCCTTCTCCATCGCCGCGTTCTCCGCCGGCAGGCCGAAGGCGTCCCAGCCCATGGGGTGCAGCACGTTGAAGCCACGCGCCCGCTTGTAGCGGGCGATGACGTCGCCAATCGTGTAGTTGCGGACATGGCCCATGTGGATGCGTCCCGAGGGATAGGGATACATCTCCAGCACATAGTATTTCGGCCGGTCAGGGTCTTCGCTCACGCGGGCGCAGGCGGCCCGCTCCCAGGCGTCCTGCCACCTCGCTTCGCTGTCCTTGAAGTTGTAGCGGCTCATCTCTCGTCGCGGTCTGCATTGGTGTCGCCGCCGGCGACCTCAAGAGGGCCGCCGTGCGGGCTCAGGTCAAATGGCCCGGCGGAGCGCTCCCGTCGAGAATGGAAATTCCGCCCGATGCGGCCCTATTGCAGGCTGGCGATTCTAAGCTGCCGTGCCCGGGCCAGGATCGCGTTCTCTAGATCGGTCACCGTCTGCTGGTCGACCTGGGCGTCGATCCAGGATCCATCGAGCTGCTGATTCTGCCGGAACACAGCGGCGCGCACGCCGTCGGCCCTAAGCTCCCGCCCGAAGATGTAGACGTTGACCTTGAAGCGCTCGTTCTGGCTCTCCGGCGGCGAGTACCAGTCGGTGATGATCACGCCGCCGAAGGGATCGGCCGAGGCCAGCGGCATGAAGGAGATGGTGTCGAGCGAGGCCCGCCAGAGGTAGCTGTTGACGTCGATCCCCGTACCGCTTCCGCCGGTTCCGCTATCGTCGCCGAGCAGGTTGGCCCCACCGTCGCCGAAGACGCTGCCGTACTTCTCCTGGGCGGACACGTAGCTGTTGCCCGTCGCCCTGCGGTTGTCGCGGCCGCTTTCCGGATAGACGGTATCCGGATCACCCCAGCTGCAGGCGCCGACCGTCGTCAGCAGAAAGGTCCCCGCGAGGATCGAGGCCCACCACCGGGCCGACTTGCTTCTCACCGTCCTGCTGCCGGTTCCGCCGCCGGCGGAACGAATAAAAGACGTACCTGCTGCTGGCCCAGTCATGGCAAAACCCGCCTAGATTGCACGGCGCCCCGCTCGGGGCGCCCGATTCAATGTTGCAAGCCAACTTGATACCCCGATCCTCCGGCCAAGGCAATGGCGGGATTCCGTGGCAATCCGGTGGCTGCGGAGGGTCTAGCGCGCCCGTTCAGGCCGTCCAGCCGTGCCGCTCCGCCATGTCGTCTGGGATCAGGGCCCAGGCGCGCTCTTTCTGCGCCGGCGTGAAGACGCCGCGCCATTCGTCGATGAGCCCCTTGCGCAGGTGCACCACCTCGGCCTCGCTGTCACGCCGGAAGGCGGCCTTGTCGATATCGTAGAAGTCCAGGACGCTGTCGACATAGCCGTCGGGGTCCTGGCGGAACCGCTCGAAGCTGGCGAAACAGACGCGGAGGCCGCTCTCCGGATCGTCGTCGACCGCGGTCCAATCCTTCACGAAATCGATCAGATAGGGCAGATAGTGCGCGATCCCCCAGTCGAGCTGTGCCTCCAGAGAAAGCGAGAGAACCTCGGCCTGCGGCACGATCTTGCGCCACAGCGGCGCCAAGAGGCGCTGGCTGACGTCGTCGCGGACGAAGTGGATCCAAGACAGCAAGGCCTGGCGCGGATCGCGCAGGTGGACGACGATCCGGTCCTGCCCGTACTCGACCAGGGTCTGGCAGTTGTGGGGGGTGGCCGCGATATGCTCCTTGACGATCAGGCCGCCACGCGCCGCGAAGCGGACCCGACTGGGCAGCAGGCAGCAATCCGGAAACAGCCCGAGCGAGAGGAAGCACTGTCCCAGCTTCAGGCCCTCGGCCAACCTGTTCCAGATGCTCTCGCTTGCCGACTTGGGGACCGTGGTGATCAGCATCATCCGCCGTCCCGCGGCGATCGCCGTCTGGCGCCTGTCCTCGAAGGCTTCCTGTGTCGCGCGCACGGGCAGGACCGGGAAGTCCAGGGCCTGGGCCCGGGCTTCCGCTTCGGACCTCCGGCCCCGGGCGAGCAGGAGGTTGACCAGGGGCGCCACGATCTGCGGATCGTTGCCCTGCTGCCTGATAGTGTTGATGTAGAGCTCGACCGCCCGGTCGACGAACTCGGCCGCGTCCTGATCGGCGCCCTGCCGATAGAGCGCCGAGGCCATCAGGGTCATCGCCTCCGTGTGGTTCGGCTGGGACTCCAGGATCAGCCGGTAGAGCTGCTTGGCCTCGCCGAGCACGCCCGCCTGATGCCGGCGTCGGGCCAGATCCATGGCCTCGGGGATGCTGAGCGTTGTCCGGGTCTGCTTTGCTGACGACATGACGGCTTGCGACCGGCTCTTTGCGGAAAGGCGTTCGGTGCTGATGGCGCCGATTCAAGGCCGGCCTGACGGCGACTCGACGCGCGCCGGCGGGAGTATGGCCAAAGCGCCTCGGCCCGGCAAGCCGTCGTCGGGCCGGAATTCGGGACCTGCCCGGCGGGTTCCCGGCTGTTGTAAAAGTGCAACAGCGGTCGAGTTTCGCCGGGACGGCAAGTCCGGATTCCTTGACCCAAAACAGGATGATCGGCTTCATGACCCCGTCTTCCCGGGGCTATTTGCCCGCCTGGGGGGCGCGTGGCGCAAGGTTATCAAGTCTGGTAAGCGCCGCGTGAGTGCTCAGGGCCAGGTCTCTAAAGCCCGGGCATCTTTGGCAACTCAACTAAGAGGCGGGAAGTTTAACGATGAACAAAAAACTTCTGCTCGGTACCACGGCCCTGGTTGCTGGTGGTGTCGTCGCGGCCGACATGGCCGAAGCGGCGGATCCGCTTCGCCTGGAAGTTCGCGGCTACCGCAACGAGGCCTTCGGTGTCGTTAGCGTCGAGAGCGACGTCGAAAACGAGAACTTCGGCAACACCAACCACCGGTCGGACGGTGAAATTCACTTCCGCGGTTCGACGACCCTAGACAACGGCATCGAAGTCGGTGTCCGGGTCGAGCTGGAAGCCTTCACCAACGGCGACCAGATCGACGAGAACTACGTCTTCCTCGAGGGCGGGTTCGGGCGTCTCCTGCTCGGTTCCGACGACCCGGCGCCGTACATTCAGGCGGTCGTCGCCCCCGCCGTCGGTGCGCCGATCAACTCGGGCTGGCTGTCCGACTTCATTCCGGAGCCCGCCGGCTTCCAGACCGGCTCCTTCTCGACCACGCCCGAGATCTCGGTCGACGACAACATGATCACCTACTTCTCGCCGCGCTTCGCCGGCTTCCAGCTCGGCGTCAGCTACATCCCGCAGGTGGACGGCGACAATCCTGACACGGCCGACAACGGCGCGCCCTTCAACGCTGGTGAGGGTAGCAACACCACGAACCGTGACTTCCAGCGCGATCACGGCTTCGCGACCGGCATCAACTACACCAACAGCTTCAACGGCATCGACGTTTCCGCTGCCGGTGGCTTCCAGTACATCGACGGGCCGGACGACAATAATAACTTCGACGCCGATGGCGGCGGCTTTGACGGCACGAAAGTCAACGACATCCAGGAAGTCTATGCCTACAACGGTGGCCTGAACATCGGCTTCGGCGGTTTCACCTTCGGCGGATCGATCGGCGGCTTCGACATCGACAGCCAGGGTGCCAACCACGGCTTCCACTGGGACGTCGGCCTGTCCTACGAGACCGGCCCTTGGGGCGTCTCCGGCACCTTCATCGCCGGCGAGCGTGAAGGCGGCGACACCACAAGTGACGAAGACGAGTCGTTGGGCGCAGCGATCGCGGTCAGCTACGTGCTCGGCCCGGGCGTGAAGACGTCTTTCACCGGCATGTACGCCGACTACGACGCCGGCGAAGACAACACCGACGACGGCGAGGGCTTCGGCGGTGTCCTGACCCTGCGGGTGGACTTCTAAGTCACACTTCGCTCGAAACAGACTCCGAAGGGGGATGGCTCCGCCATCCCCCTTTCCTCTTGGCCGCGGTCTCGCTAGAAAGCCCGGGTTCGGTGGTTCTTAAAGCGCCGGATCTTCCCGAGGTTCAGAGAGGCGGACGCGGCCGTGGCAGGCATCATCTGGCTGGCATCCTACCAGAAATCCGGAAACACCTGGGTCCGCGCCTTCCTGGCCAACCTGCTGCGCAACCCTGACCGGCCCCTGCCGATCAACGACTTGCCGAACTTCACGCTCGGCGACGGTTTCCTGATCCACTTCGAGAGGCTGAGCGGCAAACCCGCTGCCGAGCTGACGGCAGCCGAGTTCCACGCCCTGAGGCCGCGGCTCCACCAGTGGTTCGCGCAGTCGAGCCAGGACGATCGCTTCGTCAAGACCCACAATGCCTGCGTCTCCATCGAAGGCCAGCCGCTGATCACGCCGGCCGCGACGGCCGGAGCGATCTACATCCTGCGCAACCCGCTGGACGTGACGGTCTCCTTCGCCCACCACCATCAGATCGGCCTGGATGAGGCGGTCGACCGGATCTGCGACGACCGCAACATCATCCCGGCAAGCTCGAACCAGCGCGAGCAGTACCTGCTGTCCTGGTCGACCCATGTGAACAGCTGGCTGAAGGCGCCTGGCCTCAAACGCCACGTGCTGCGCTACGAGGACATGGTGGCGAGCCCGCGGAAGACCTTCGGCGGCCTGGTCGCGTTTCTCGGCCTGCCGGACGACCCGGCCCGGCTCAAGAAGGCGATCCGCTTCAGTTCCTTTAAGGAGCTCTCGGGCCAGGAGCGAAAGGAACGCTTCGTCGAGTCCCGGCCCGACGGCAAGTCAGCCTTCTTCCGCAAGGGCAAGGTCGGCGCCTGGCGCGACGCCCTGAGCGACGCCCAGGTCGCCAAGATCGTCGAGACCCAGGGCGAGACCATGAAGGCCTTCGGCTATCTCGACCGGAAGGGCCGGCCGACAGGCTAGCCCGGCTTGATTCGGGCCCCACCAGGACCGATGATCGCCGCCATGGACAGCCGAGAGCAAGACAGCATCGAGAGCCGCCTGGCCGTGGTGCGGGCCCGCATCGGCAAGGCTGCGCGCCAGGCCGGGCGCCGGCCCGAGGCGGTCACCCTGGTCGCGGTCTCCAAGACCCATGGTCCGGAGGCGGTGGCCGCTGCACTGGCGGCCGGGCAGACGGTCTTCGGCGAGAACCGCGTGCAGGAGGCGCAGGCCAAGTACCCGGACATCCAGGCCCGGCATCCCGAGCTCCGCCTGCACCTGATTGGCCCGCTGCAGAGCAACAAGGCCGGCGACGCGGTCCGCCTCTTCGACTGCATCGAGACCCTGGACCGGCCCAAGCTGGCAAGAGCCTTGGCCAAGGAGATGGCCAAGGCGGGGCGCCGGCCGGACTGCCTGATCCAGGTCAACACCGGCGAGGAGCCGCAGAAGGCCGGGGTCAGACCCGAGGGCGCTGCCGAGCTGATCCGGCTGGTTCGCGACGAGCTGGCGCTGCCCCTGAAGGGCTTGATGTGCATCCCGCCGATCGACGAGACGCCCGCACCGCATTTCGCTTTGCTTCGAGAGCTGGCCAAGGCCGCGGGCCTGCCCTGGCTGTCCATGGGCATGAGCGGCGATTTCGAGACCGCGATCCGTTTCGGCGCCACCCACGTCCGGGTCGGCACCGCCGTTTTCGGGGCCCGCGCGCCGCAGGCGTGAGCGCCCTTGCCCGCGCCGCCCCGGAGCGCCGGCCGCGGGCCAGGGCTTATGGCTTACGAGGCGGTCACGTCTGATTCAAACCGACGGCTCAGGTCGCTCTGGCCTGAGCCGTTCTCGATCCCGAGACAACACCCGCCGGCGGGCTGGAAGCCGCGCGCGCCCTCCGATAAAGTGGCGTCGAAGCTCGGGAGAGCCAGGATGTCGGTGACCATCTACCACAATCCCCGCTGCAGCAAGTCACGCCAGACCTTGGCCCTGCTGGAGGAGCGGGGCGTGGCGCCGCAGGTGGTGCGCTACCTGGAGACCCCGCCCGACGCCGGCACCCTGAAGCGCATCCTCGGCCTGCTGGGGCTCGCCCCGCGCGACCTGATGCGCCGCAAGGAGGCGGCCTACACGGAGCTGGGCCTCGCCGATCCGGGGCTCGGCGAGGAGGCCTTGATCCGCGCCCTGGTCGAGAACCCGATCCTGATCGAGCGGCCCATCGTGGTCGCCGGAGACCGGGCGGCGCTGGGCCGCCCGCCGGAGGCCGTGCTCGACATCCTGCCCTGAGGCCCCGGCCCGAGCCCTCCAGGTTCAGAACTGATGGCCGAAGCGCCGGGCCTTGGTGTCCAGGTAGTCCGCGTTGTGCGGGTTGGAGGGGATGACCAGCGGCACCCGCTCGGTCACCTCGATGCCCAGGCGGGCCATGGCCTGCTCCTTCTGCGGATTGTTGGTCAGCAGCCGGATCCGATCGATGCCGAGCATCCCGAGCATGCTGGCCGCCGGCACGAAGATCCGCTCGTCCGGGTCGAAGCCGAGCTGCTCGTTGGCCTCGAGCGTGTCCGCGCCCCGGTCCTGCAGGCCGTACGCGCGCAGCTTGTTGGCCAGGCCGATGCCCCGGCCCTCCTGCGCGAGGTAGAGCAACACCCCGCTGCCGGCCTTGGCGATGGTCTGGATCGCGCCGCGCAGCTGGTCGCCGCAGTCGCAACGCAGGCTGCCGAGAAGATCGCCGGTCAGGCATTCGGAATGCAGGCGGACCAGCGCCGGCGCCTCGGGCGTGCCGATCACGATGGCCAGGTGCTCGAAGCCGCCATTGCGCGGCCGGAAGGTGATGATCCGGGCGTTCTCCGCATCGAACAGCGGAACCCGCGCCTCGGACACCCGGTCCAGGGCCTCGGCCGTGGCGATCCGGTAGGCGCTGATCGCGTCCGCCGGGACCCGGAGGATCTCGGCCGGCAGGGCGGTCGCCGCCCTGGCATCGAGCTCGCAGAGCGCCGCCGCGGGCAGCAGGTGGGCGAGCTTGGTCAGCTCGATCGCGGCCTCGGCGAGGCCGCTCGCGGTTTCCGCGACCACCGTTTCACGGCTATGGGAATCCGCTGCGAAGGGCTCGGGCAGCAAAGGGTCGGCGAGGGCCCGCAAGGCCTTCGCCGAGGCCTCTCCCAGGGACAGGCAGAGCACGCCGCCGTCGCCATCCGAGGCCAGGCCCAGGGCCAGGGCGCGGCGCCGGGTCAGCGCGAGGCGGGGCTCGGATCCGCCGAGCCGGCGCAGCGCCTCCAGCCCGGCCGGACTCGCCAGCTCGGCCGAAGCGACCAGGGCGTGGCGGTCCTGCGCCCCCAGGATCAGCAGGGACCGGCCGCGGCGCAGCTCGCCGATCGCACGATCGACCGCGCGCAGCGGGAATTCCGGCGTAACCGCCTCAGATTTCAGCGTTTTCAGCATCTCCGGTCCTGCGACTTTACGAAATGTGGCGCCTCGTGTCACCTTCAACGCCGGTCGGGGCCGCTTGGGCCCGGACTCCCTTCGTGGATGTTCGGCTGTCGAGGCAGGGCGCCGCTTTCGAGGCTCGCATGTCAGATACGGTCTACCTTCACTACGATCAAGCTCAGCTCGACGCCCAGATCAATCTCCGGGCCCGCTGGCCGGAGCACCCGGCCTACTTCGCCAAATGGGCCGAGGACAGCGCGGCCTTCCGAGCCGGGCGGGCCGCGCGGCTGGACTTGCGCTATGGACTCACCGCCGGCCAGACCCTCGACCTCTTCCCCGCCGAAGGCGGCCCGGCCCCCCTGATCGCCTTCATCCACGGCGGCTACTGGCAGGCCTTGGACAAGTCGGACTTCAGCCATCTGGGCGCCGCCTTCCTGGACTGGGGCATCGCCTACGCCTCGCTGAACTACGACCTGGCGCCGGATGCCAGGATCGGCGAGATGGTCGTCCAGATCCGCAGCGCCTTCGCCTGGCTCCAGGCCGAGGCGCCAGCCCTCGGCCTCGACCCGCGGCGCATCGTCGCCCTGGGCCATTCGGCGGGCGGCCACCTGGCGGCCATGGCCCTGGCCACGGACTGGCAGGCCGGCTTCGGCCTCGCGCAGCCGGCGCTGGCGGCCGCCGGCTCGATCAGCGGGATCTACGACCTCGAGCCGATGCGGCTCTGCTACCAGCAGCCGGTGCTGCAGATCGACCCGGAGACGGTCCGGGACATGAGCCCGTTGCGAGTCCCGCCGCCGCCGGGCGCGCGTCTGGTCTGCGCCGTTGGCGGCGAGGAGACGGATGAGTTCCTGCGCCAGCAGACGGCCTTCGCGGCCGCGTGGCGGCGGCAGGGCGCGGACCTCGACGAATTCGTGATCGAAGCGCAAACCCACTTCTCGATCCTCGACCTGCTGCTCACGCCGGAGCATCCGCTGACCGCCCGGCTCATCGCCCTGACCGGTGCCTAGAGCATGATCGTGTCACACCGACATGGTGTGACACGTGAATCATGCTCTAACCTGTTAAAATAGATCAAGATTCACGGCTCAGATTGATTCAATCTGAGCCGATCTTGATCTAGAGCCGGGTGACAAGGCGCTTGCAGCGGGACGATACGGCGCCGAATCGGCTTCATTCGGCTGGACGGGATCGGGGTCAGGTTCCGCCGCCTTGGGCCCGGCGCCTTGAACCGTTCAGCGGCGGATGATATCTGACACGGTAAAGACTTCGCCGTGCGCGCGCGCCGGCCCGGCCCGGAGAGACTCGGCCTCCGTCGTCGCGGCTCGACCGACGACATCCCAAGCGCCTGTCGGCACGGCAAGAAGCGGGGAAAGGGGCCTTCGGACCGGCAAGCCATGAATGCGACTCCAGGCAAGAAGATTCTGCTCGTCGACGACGACGAGGCGCTGCGGCAGTCCCTCGGCGAGCAGCTCCGACTGCACGAGGAGTTCTCGACCGTCGAGGCCGGCAACGGCGGCGATGCCCTGGAGCTGGCCAAGCAGGAGTACTTCGACGCCATCCTGCTGGACGTCGGCCTGCCCGACATGGACGGCCGGGAGGTCTGCCGCCTGATGCGGCGCAACGGCGTCAAGTCGCCGATCATCATGCTGACCGCCGCCGAATCCGATGCCGACACCATCCTCGGCCTCGATGCCGGCGCCAACGATTACGTCACCAAGCCCTTCAAGCTCGGCGTCCTGCTCGCCCGGTTGCGGGCCCAGCTGCGCCAGCACGAGCAGAGCGAAGACGCCGTCTTCACCATCGGCCCCTATACCTTTCGTCCCAGCGCAAAGCTCCTGGTTCACGGCGAAACCAAGAAGAAGATCCGCCTGACCGAAAAAGAGACGGCGATCCTGAAGTACCTCTACCGCACCGGGAACAAAGTGGTCGGCCGCGACACCCTGCTGGGCGAGGTCTGGGGCTACAATGCCTCGGTCACCACCCACACCCTCGAGACCCATGTCTACCGCCTGCGCCAGAAGATCGAGCGGGATCCCTCAAATGCCGCGATCCTGGTCACCGAGCCGGGCGGCTATCGCCTTGCGCCCTAGGGGCCTTTGCCGCAAGCCCGAGTCCGCCAGAGTCCGTCATAAGAGCATAGGAGGGTCTTGCGCCATGCTCGGGGCGTGTCATGCTGCCGAGGGGTCACCTTTAGGGCGGGTGCCGCCGACCGGTAGAATGGAGTGAAGAAAGGCAGCCCCTTGGACGATGACTTCCTGCTCCGCTTCTGGGGCGTACGCGGCTCGATTGCCTGCCCGGGGCCGCATTACGCCCGCTACGGCGGAAACACCTCCTGCATCGAGGTGCGTTGCGGACCGCACCTCCTGATCCTGGATGCGGGCACCGGGCTCAGGGAACTGGGCAACAGCCTGAACGGCGACGCCCCGCTGGAAGCCGACATCCTGCTGACCCACACCCATGTCGACCACATCACGGGGATCCCCTTCTTCGCGCCCTTCTTCGACCAGAGGAATCGCCTGCGTCTCTGGGCCGGCCACCTCCTGCCCCAGCGCATGCTGCACGAGGTGCTGAACAAGTACATGGCCGATCCCCTCTTCCCTGTGCCGACCTCGATCTTCGGCGCGAACGTCACCTTCCACGACTTCGAGGCCGGCGAGGTGATCGCGCCCCGGCCGGACCTCAGCCTGAAGACCGCGGCGCTCAATCATCCCAACGGCGCGACCGGCTATCGATTGGACTACAACGGCCGCTCGGTCTGCTACGTGACCGACACCGAGCACGAGCCGGGCAAGCCGGACCAGAACATCCTCGGGCTGATCCAAGGCGCGCAGCTGCTGATCTACGACTGCAGCTACACCGACGAGGAATTCCCGCGCTACAAGACCTGGGGGCATTCGACCTGGCAGGAGGGCGTCCGCCTTTGCGACGCCGCCGGGGTCGAACGCCTGGTCGTGTTCCACCACGATCCTTCCCACGACGACGCGACCATGGACGGGATCGCCGCGGCGGCCGAGGCGGCCCGGCCGGGCACCATCGTGGCGAAGGAAGGACTGGTCCTGCATCCGTGACCCGGCCGACGCTGCGTGCGGGATTCCGGCGCCTTCGCTTCGGGCTTCAGACCGTGCTGGGCCTGGCGCCGCGCGGCTTCTTCATTCCCTACCGCTACGCCGGCGATGTCACCCCGCCCGGCCAGCGCCAGCCCTATCCGGCGGCCGAGGCCCGACTGGCCGCGGCGGCGCCCGGCTTCCGGGAGGTGCTGGGCTGGATCCAGGAGCTCGCCGATGACCTCAAGGCAATCGGGACCGGGCCGCAGGACGGCCCGGGACGGCCGGCCCGCTGGACCCAGGACTGGTTTCCGAGGCTCGACGCTGCGGCCGCCTACGCCCTGACCCGGCGCCTCCGCCCGGCCCGCATCATCGAGGTCGGCGCCGGCCATTCGACCCGCTTCTTCGCGCGGGCCGTCGCCGACGGTGGCCTCGAGAGCCGGCTTTGCGCCATCGACCCGGCGCCGCGGGCCCGCCTGGAGGGGCTGGCCGTAGAGCACCGCCAGAGCACGTTGCAGGCGGCCGATCCCGGGGTCTTCGCGGGGCTCGGCCCCGGGGATTTCCTGTCGATCGATTCCAGCCACGTCGCCATGCCGGGCAGCGACGTCGACTTCCTGTTCGGCCGCGTGCTGCCGGACCTGCCCGCCGGCGCGCTGCTGCATATCCACGACGTCTTCCTGCCCGACGACTACCCGGCCGACTGGGCCTGGCGCGGCTACAACGAGCAACTCTTGGCGGTGCAGCTGCTGGACGGCGACCGCTGGGAGCTCGTCTTCGCCAGCCACTACGTCGCCACCCGCCTGACGAGCCACCTCGCCGGTCATGTCGTCGGCGAGCTGCCGCTTTCCGCCGGCGCCCGGGAATCGAGTCTCTGGCTGCGGCGGCGATAACGCGCGGCTCACGCTAAACTGACGGCCATCCCGGGACCGGATGACCTAAATAGGAGCCATAGAGATGAACCGCAGAGCTCCGGGGGCGACATGCTGAACAAGCTGCTTGGCCGGAATCCCTCGGTCACGGCCCTGCCCGCGCGGGTCCGCCGGGAAATCGAAATGTCCCAGGACCGCAGCGAGATCCTGATCGGCTGGCTCCAGCTCGGCGTGGTCCTGACCTTCGCCATCCTCTACCTGCTGGCGCCGGATCCGCGGCGCGGTTCCTTGCGGGACAAGGCGGCGTGCGTCGATCAGGAACTGACCCTTCCGCTGGATCTCAGCATTCCGATCGAGCCCGGCTTCGCGCTGGAACCCTGGGCCATCGGCATCTACCTGATGCTGACCGTGATTCGGCTGATCTGGGCCAGCCGGGCCCGCCTGCCGGCCTGGTCGCTCTTCATGTCGATCGTCTTTGACGTCGCCCTGCTGATGGTCCTGATCTGGAGCTTCCACCTGAAGTACTGCGAGCCGGCGTCCTTCTATCTCAAGGCGCCGACCATGCTCTACGTCTTCATCTTCATCGCGCTCAGAGCCCTGCGCTTCGACTTCCGCTGGGTCCTGCTCGCCGGGCTGGTCGCCGCCGCCGGCTGGGGCACCTTGATCGTTTACGTGATCAACGTCGATCCCGCGGACACGATGATCACCAAGAACTACGTCGATTACCTGACCTCGAATTCCATCCTCCTGGGTGCCGAGTTCGACAAGATCGTCTCGATCCTGGTGGTCACCGCGATCCTGGCCGTGGCGCTGCGGCGCGCCTACGGGCTGCTGGTGAGCGCCGTGGCCGAGCAGACCGCGGCCCAGGACCTGTCCCGCTTCTTCTCGCCCGAGGTCGCGGCCCGGATCAAGGGCGCGGACCAGGCGATCACCGCGGGCAGCGGCGAGCTGCGCGAGGCGGCGATCCTCAATCTCGACATGCGCGGCTTCACCAAGCTCGCGAACACCCTGCCGCCGGACCGGGTCATGGGTCTGCTGGCACAGTACCAGTCCCTGATGGTGCCGGTCGTCCAGAAGCACGGCGGCAGCATCGACAAGTTCCTGGGCGACGGCATCATGGCGACCTTCGGCGCCAGCACACCTTCGGAGACCTTTGCAGCCGACGCGCTTCGAGCCTGCACCGAGGCGCTGGACGTCGCCGCCGCCTGGCGCGGCGATTGCCAGGCCAAGGGCGAAGCCTGCCCCGAGGTCAACGCCGCGGTCGCGACCGGGCGGATCCTCTTCGGCGCGGTGGGCGACGAGAGCCGCCTGGAGTACACCGTGATCGGCGACGCGGTGAACCTCTCGGCCAAGCTGGAGAAGCACAACAAGGACCTCGGCGTGCGCGGCCTCTGCGACGCCGAGACCTACAAGGCGGCGCTGGACCAGGGCTTCAGCCCCGGAGGCCCCGCGCCCGAGCGCAGCTCGGCCGCGGTCGAGGGGGTCGGCCATCCGGTCGAGCTGGTGGTCCTGGCGCGCTGACGCCGCGATCTCCGTTGCATGGGGGACTCGACTTGAACAAGCCGGGCCGGGCCGCTATGTGCAGGCCTTGCTCTGGGTGGACAATCCCGCGGGGCCCGGTTTTCCAACCAGGACCAGGACGAAGCGACATGACAAAGCGAGTCGAACAACGCAGGCTCTGGGCATCGGTCCGACGGGCCATCCGCGGGCGTTGTCCGAGGTGCGGCGGCGCGGGGCTTTTCCGGTCCTATCTCAAGCAGGTCGAGGCCCGCCCGGCCTGCGGCGAAGCCTGGTCGGAGGTCCGCGCCGACGACGGCCCGGCCTGGCTCACCATCCTGATCGTCGGCCATCTCCTGGCGCCCTTCGTGCTGCCGATCGCGATGGAGGATCGTCTGCCCGTCTGGTTCCTAGTGCTCGCCCTGGCCCTCTTCGCCACCGGACTCTGCCTCCTGTTCCTGCCGCGCTGCAAGGGCGCCTTCATCGCCATGATCTGGGCGCTCCGGGCCAACTCCTCCTAGGCGGGCCGATGGCGCCGCCGCTGATCCATCTCAAGGCGCTGCGTCTGCGGATCGGCGCCACGCAGCTCTTCGAGGATGCCGAGCTGGCGGTGGCGCCGGGCGACCGCATCGGCCTGGTCGGACTGAACGGATCGGGCAAGTCGACGCTGCTGAAGGTCGCCGCCGGCGCGGTCGAGCCGGACGCCGGGGAGCGCTTCCTGCAGCCGGGCGTCACCTTGCGTTACCTGCCTCAGGAGCCGGACCTTTCCGGTTTCGCCACCACCCTGGCCTATGCCGAGGCCGGGTTGGGGCCGGACGACGACCCGCACCGGGTGCGCACCCTCCTCAAGGCCCTGGGACTCGGCGGCGAGGAGGATCCCGCAAGTCTCTCAGGCGGCGAGGCGCGCCGCGCCGCAACGGCGCGCTGCCTCGCGCCGGCGCCCGACGTCCTGCTCCTGGACGAGCCGACCAACCACCTCGACCTGCCGGCCATCGAGTGGCTGGAGGCGGAGCTCAAGGGCTTGAGGTCGGCGCTGGTCCTGGTTTCCCATGACCGGCGCTTTCTCGAGGCCCTGACCCGCGCCACCGTCTGGCTCGATCGGGGCGCCTGCCGGCGGATGGAGCGCGGCTTCGCCGACTTCGAGGCCTGGCGCGACGAGATCCTGGAGCAGGAAGAGGCCGAGCGGCACAAGCGCGACCGCAAGATCGTCCGCGAGGAGCACTGGCGCCGCTACGGCGTCACCGCCCGGCGCAAGCGCAACGTCCGGCGCCTGGCCGAGCTCCATGCCCTGAAGCAGGCCCGGCGCGAGGCCAGGGCGGCCCCTGGCAAGGTCAAGCTGGCCGCCGCCCGGGCCGAGACCTCCAGCCGCATGGTCTTCGAGGCGGAGGGCCTGGCCAAGGCCTACGGCGGCCGGCCGATCGTCGCCGATCTCTCGCTCAAGGTCATGCGCGGCGACCGGGTCGCCCTGATTGGGCCGAACGGCGCCGGCAAGACGACCCTGATCAAGCTGCTGCTGGGCGAGCTGGCGCCGGACGAAGGCGTGGTGACCCGCGGTGTCAGCCTCGAGGTGGTCTCCCTGGACCAGAGGCGCGAGACCCTCGACGAGGCCGCGACCCTGGCCGAGGTCCTGACCGAGGGCCGCGGCGACACGGTCTTCGTCGGCGGCCGGCCGCGCCACGTGGTCTCCTACATGAAGGACTTTCTCTTCCTGCCCGAGCAGGCGCGCCAGCCGGTCGCGCGGCTGTCCGGCGGCGAGCGCGGCCGCCTGCTTCTGGCCCGCGCCCTGGCCAAGCCCTCGAACGTCCTGGTGCTCGACGAGCCGACCAACGACCTCGACCTGGAGACCCTGGACCTCCTGCAGGAGCTGCTCGCCGACTACACCGGCACCCTGCTGCTGGTCAGCCACGACCGCGACTTCATCGACCGGGTGGCGACCTCGGTCGTGATGGCGGAGGGCGCGGGCCGCTGGACCGAGTACGCCGGCGGCTACAGCGACATGCTGGCGCAGCGCGGCAGCGGGGTGGTCGTGCCCGAGGCCGCCAAGACGGCGCGGCCGAAACGGCCGCGTCCCGCGGCCCCGCCGGCCGTCCCGCCGCGCAAGCGGCGCCTTTCCCCGCGCGAGCAACATGCGCTCAAGACCCTGCCGGCCGAGATCGAGCGCCTCTCGGCCGAGGCCGCGCGCCTGGAGTCCGCCATGGCCGACCCTTCGGCCTACGAGAAGGACCGTGCGGCCGTCGAGCGCGCGGCCCGCGCCCTCGACAGCACCCAGGCCAAGCTCCAGGCGGCGGAAGACGAATGGCTGCGCCTGGCGCTGCTGAAGGACGAGCTGAGTTGAGGGAGTCCGGCTACTTGTAGGGATCGGCGGCGTCGCGCAGGCCGTCGCCGACGAAGTTGAAGGCCAGCACCACGACGATGACCGGAATGACCGGGATCATCAGCCAGGGATAGAGCACGACCACGTTGATGTTCTGCGCCTCGGACAGCAGGACGCCCCAGCTGGTCACCGGCGGGCGCAGGCCGAGGCCGAGAAAGGACAGCGCCGTCTCGCCCAGGATCATGGCCGGGATCGACAGGGTGATCGAGGCGATCAGGTGGCTGGTGAAGCTGGGCAGCAGGTGGCGGCCGATAATCCGTGCCGGCGAGGCGCCCATCAGCTGGGCCGCGGTGCAAAAGTCCTCCTCGCGCAGCGACAGCAGCTTGGAGCGCACCGCCCGGGCGAGGCCGGGCCAGTCCAGCAGCGCCAGGATGATGGTCAGGCCGAAGTAGACCCCGATCGGGCTCCAGGTCACCGGCAGGATCGCCGAGAGCGACATCCAAAGGGGGATCTCCGGGAAGCTGCGCACGATCTCGATGCCGCGCTGGGTGATGTTGTCGACCCAGCCGCCGTAGTAGCCGGCCAGGCCGCCGATGATGATTCCCAGGAGGAAGCTGAGGGTGATGCCGACCAGTCCGATGGTGAGCGAGATCCGGGCACCGTAGATGATCCGGCTCAGCACGTCGCGGCCCAGGCGGTCGGTGCCGAGCAGGAAGAGGGTGCCGTCCACGGCCGGGCAGACGAAACGGAAGCGGCCTTCGAACAGGCCCCAGAACTCGTAGGTCTCGCCCAGGCAGAAGAAGCGCAGCCTGTGGATCTTGTCAGGGTTCTCCGTGAACTCGCGCTTCAGGTTCTCCATGTTCAGGCGGTAGTCGAAACCGTAGACAAAGGGGCCGACGAAGCTGCCCTCGTGGAACAGGTGGACCGACTGGGGCGGGGCGTAGATGAACCCGCTATGCCGGGTATGGAGGTTGTAGGGCGCGAGCAGCTCGCTGATCAGCACCGAGGCGTAGAGCAGCAGGATCAGGATGGCCGAGGCCAGGGCGACCCGGTGGCGCTTGAACTTCCACCAGACCAGGCGCCACTGCGGCGCCATGAAATAGCGCTCCTGCTCCGCGGTCATCGCCTCCTTGGTGGAGGGGTCGAAGGGCGCGGGATTGACGTAATGCGGCAGAGATTCGGCCGGGCTCTTGGCGCCGCCGCGCTTGGCGTCTTCGCCGGGCAGGGTGGTGTCGGTCACTTTTCAGCCCGTCCTTCCAGCCGGATCCGGGGATCGAGGGCCGCCAGGGCCAGATCGGAGAGGAAGGTGCCGATCACCACCAGGAGCGAGAGGAACATCAGAAAGGAGCCGGCCAGGTACATGTCCTGGCTCTGCAGTGCGCGCAGCAGCATCGGCCCCGTGGTCGGCAGGTTCATCACCACGGACACCAGCACCGCGCCCGAAATGATCCGCGGCAGGATGTTGCCGATGTCGGCAACGAAGGGGTTGAGCGCGATGCGCAGGGGATACTTGAGCAGCAGCTTGCGCGGCGACAGGCCCTTGGCCCGGCCGGTGATCACGTACTGCTTCTGCAGCTCGTCCAGGAGGTTGGCGCGCAGGGTCCGGATGAGCGAGGCGGTCCCGGCGGTGCCGATGACGATGACCGGGACGATCAGGTGCTCCAGCACCGAGCCGACCTTGGCCAGGGACCAGGGCTGGTCGATGAAGCGCTCGTCCATCAGGCCGCCGATGGAGACCCCGAAGTAGACATTGGCCAGGTACATCAGGACCAGCGCAAGCAGGAAGTTCGGCGTCGCCAGCCCGAGGAAGCCGAGGAAGGTCAGGGCGTAGTCGCCGGGGCTGTACTGCCGGACCGCCGAGTAGATCCCGATCGGGAAGGCCATGATCCAGGTGAAGATGATGGTCGTGGTCGACAGCACCATCGACAGCCAGAGCCGGTCGCCGACGACGTCGCTGACAGGCAGCTCGAACTCGAAGGAATAGCCGAGGTCGCCCTGGAGCAGGCCGAAGGCCCAGAGCAGATATTGCTCGTGCATCGGCTTGTCCAGGCCGTAGATCTCCTTCAGGTACTCGATGCGGGCCGGATCGACCTGCTCGCCCTGGGACTTGAGCTCGTTGATGTAGGTCTCGAGGTAGTCGCCGGGCGGCAGCTGGATGATGATGAAGATGATGATGCTGATCGCGATCAGCGTCGGGATCATCACCAGGATGCGGCGCGCGGTGTAGGACAGCATGGTCTGGATGCCTGGCCTATTGCGCCGCGCCGTCCTCGGGTTCGAGCCAAGCATGGTCGAGGTGGTAGGTGCCGAAGAAGGACCCGGGATACCAGCTGTAGACGCCTTCCTTGGGGAGGTTGTGGAGGCGCTTGTTGACCACCACGGGCTGCGGTATGGCGCTCACCGTGCCCAGGGTGAAGACCTGCTCGGCGTGGATCTCTAGGATCTGCTTCCAGACCTGCTTGCGTGCCTCCGTGTCGGGCGCCTCGTACCAGGCCGTGTAGAGGTCCATGAGTTCCTTGGCGGCCGGCAGGTCGGGGGGCTCGCCCGAGCGGCCGCGGGTCTCGTAATACTGGCCCCATTTCGGCCATTGCAGGTGGTCCTGGGTGATCGGCACGAACTCCGCCGGGCTCATGTCCGGCGTCGCGACGCCGTTGTCCAGCCCCTTGGAGATCGCGATCTGCGTCTCGCCGGCAAAGACCCGGTTGACGAAGACCTCGCGCTGCAAGGGTTTGGTGAAGAGCTTGATGCCGATCTGCGCCCAGCTGTCGCGGATCAGCTCCAGCACGTCGCTCTCCTCCGTGGCGATGCCCGCCGACTCGACGATCAGCGCCAGCGGACGCCCGTCGGACAGCAGACGCACGCCCTTGGCGTCGCGCTCGGTGAGGCCGAGCTCGTCGAGCAGCGCCGAGGCCGCCTCGAGGTCATGGTTGGCCCAGCGCTCCAGATAGCTTTGGTGGAACAGCGGGCTCGTGCTCAGCAGGGTGTTGTTTCCCGGCTGGCCCAGGCCGAAGTAGATGGTCTGATTGATCTCGTCGCGGTCGATCGCAAGCGACAGGGCGCGCCGGAAGCGCACGTCGCGGAAGAGCTCGCGCAGCACCGGATCCTCGACGTTCAGGTTGGGATAGAGCGTGACCCGCGAGCCCACGGCGCTGTTCCAGAGCCGGACCTCAAAGTTCTGCTTCTTCTCGGCATCCTTCAGGAAGGTGTAGTTGTCGAAGCGCAGGTAGCGGGCCTGGAGGTCGCTGTCGCCGGCTCCGGTCTTGGCCGGGATCAGGCCCTTGTCGGCGATGCCGACGACCACCTTGTCGATGTAGGGCAGCTGCCGGCCTTCGCGGTCGACCCGATGGAAGAAGGGGTTGCGCTTGAACACGAAGCGGTCCGACGGCGGAAAGGTGGTGTTGACCCAGGGCTGCAGGCTCGGCAGCTCGGGGTTCTGGTTCTTGTAGAGATGGCCCTGGCGGATGTGCAGCGCCGCCCAGTTCCGCACCCCGGCTTCGGCGACCTTAGCCTCCAGCTCCTTGGCGTCGGCGTGGTCGGCGTGGAACTGCTTCAGGTAGTGCGCCGGCGCGTAGATGTAGAGCGGCCTGGCCTTGGCCAGCTCGTCCAGGAAGGTCGGATTGGGCTTCGGCCAGCTGTAGCGGACCACGGTCTTGCTCGGATACTCGACCTTGGGCAGCTCGCCGTTGGCGCGCAGGACGACCGGCGGTCCGGCGGGGAAGAGCTTTTCGTTGTTGGCGACCTCTTCCCACCAGTAGCGGAAGTCGGCCGAGGTGAAGGGGGCGCCGTCGGACCAGCGATGGCCGGGGCGCAGGTGAAGGGTGAAGACCCGGTTGTCATCGACCTCGATCTTCTCGAGAACGTCCGGCGCCAGGCTCAGGTCGGGCCGGTAGCCGACCAGGCGGGCGTAGCCGTAGACCACCATCTGCCTGACGTCGCGCGCGCCGCCCATCAGAAGGCGCAGGGTCCCGCCGTAGCGGCCCGGCGTCATGCCCGGACGGTCGAGCGGATCGACGAAGGGCGTCTCCGGGATGCGCTCGGCCATCGGCGGCAGCTCGCCGGCCGCGACCCGCTCGGCGAGCAGCGGCGGTTCCTCGGAGGCGCGGGCCGATCCCGGGGCTCCGAGGATCAGCGCGGCGAGCGCGAGGGCCGCCGTCGGCGAGGCGAGCTTGCGTGGGTCCGGTCTGGTCATGATGCTGTCATCTCCACGGTTCCGAGCGCCGGGTCGGCACGTACGAAATGCCCATCGCCCAGGTCGATCAGGTGCGGATGCGTGGATCCGTCGATGGTGTAGGGGGCCGGCCAGTTGGCGGGCTGCGAGGCGCGGCCCTCCATCAGGGCGCTGAGGTCCAGTTGCTGGTCAGGATCCGGCTCGGGCACCGCCGACAGCAGGGCCCGGGTGTAGGGATGCACCGGCCGCTTGAAAAGGGCCGCGCGCGGCGCGATCTCGACCAGCCGACCGCGGCACATCACCGCGATGCGGTCGGCGATGTAGTCGACCACGGCCAGGTTGTGGCTGATGAAGAGATAGGTCAGACCCAGCGCCGCCTTGAGGTCCTTCAGCAGGTTCAGGATCTGGGCCTGGATCGAGACGTCCAGCGCCGAGACCGGCTCGTCGCAGATCAAGACCTCCGGCTTCAGCGCCAGCGCCCGGGCGATGCAGATGCGTTGGCGCTGACCGCCGGAAAAGCTGTGCGGATAGCGCCGGAGATGCCGGCGGTCGAGGCCGACCACATTCATAAGCTCGGCGACGAAGGCCGCCTGCGAGGCCGGATCGCCGATCCCGTGGATGGCCAGCGGCTCACCGATGATCTCGGCCACGGTCATCCTGGGATTGAGCGAGCTGAAGGGATCCTGGAAGACGTACTGGATCCGCTTGCGGAATTCGGTGAGGGCCGCCCCTTCGAGGCCGAGCATATCGATGTCCCGGCCCCGGTCGTGCCAGGTCACCGCGCCCGAATCCGGGCTCAGGGCGCGCATGATGATCTTCGACAGGGTCGACTTGCCGCAGCCGCTCTCGCCGACCAGGCCGAGACACTCGCCGCGGCGCAGCTGGAAGGAGACGTCGTCGACCGCCAGGATCTCGCTGCGCTCCGCAGACATCCAGCCGTTGCTCTTGCGGGTCTGAAAGCGCTTGGTCAGCGAATCGACGCTTAGAAGCGGCGCGCCCTCGACGACCGCGTTGGAGTCCGCGCGCCGCAGCTTCATCAGCGCGCTGTCCTCGGCGTGCTCGATCTCGCGGATCGGCACTAGGCGCTCCCCGACCTCCATGTGGAAGCGCGGCACCGCGCGCAGCAGCGCCTTGAGGTAGGGGTGCTCGGGCCGGCGGAAGATGTCGTCCAGGCTGCCGTGCTCCATGACCTCGCCGTGGTACATGACCACGACCTCCTCGGCGACGTTGGCGACCACGCCCAGGTCGTGGGTGATCATCAGCACCGCCATCTGCAGCTCCGACTGCAGGTCGTGCAGCAGCTTCAGGATCTGCGCCTGGATCGTGACGTCGAGCGCTGTGGTCGGCTCGTCGGCGATCAGCAGCGCCGGCCGGCAGATCAGCGCCATGGCGATCATCGCCCGCTGGCGCAGGCCGCCCGAGAGCTCGAAGGGATAGATGTCGAGAGTCGCCGCCGGGTCGGGAAAGCCGACCAGGCGCAGCATCTCGATCGCCAGCTCCCGCCCCTCGGGCGGGGTCACGTCGCGGTGCAGGTGCAGGGCCTCGAGGATCTGGCTGCCGACCGTGTGCACCGGCGACAGCGAGGTCATGGGCTCCTGGAAGATGATCGAGATGCGGCCGCCGCGGACCTGGCGCATTTCCGGCCCGCTGGGATCGAGCGCCGCCAGATCAATCGGCTTCGCGGGCCGGCCGCTCGCCATCGGGGTTGGGTCGCTGAACAGGATCTGGCCGCCGTCGATATAGGCGGTCCTCGGCAGGATGCCCATGATCGCCTGGCTGACCACCGACTTTCCGGAGCCGGACTCGCCAACCAGGGCGACGGTCGCGCCGGGCCGCACCCGGAAGGAGGCACCACGGACGGCCTCCAGCCGGCCCTCCGGCAGCCGGAAAGCGACCCGCAGGTCCTTGACCTGAAGCAGATCCGTCACACGTCCTCCCGGTTCGGCGCTTCTCGTCAGCCAGGCGCCGTTTCTTCGAAGTCCGGATCGATGCCCATCGCCAGCAGGTTGCCGGCGGAGGTGGGATCGAGCGAAACCCCGTTCGTCCTGGCGGCCGCCGCCGCCAAGCGAGTGACATCTTCGAATCCTTCTAGGTCGGATTCAATCTTCATCCTTCGTCCCTGCCCTTTCAGCGAGAGCTGCATGAAGCCGCCGCCGCCGCTGCGGTGCTGCCGGTGGGTGCCGAAATAGCGCAGGCGAAGGTGTTGCAGGTCCTGCCAGCGTAGGCTTTGGCTGAAGAGATCGCTGCGGAGAATGCCGTCCTGATCCAGCGTGATCTGGGTCATGTGCCGCTGCAGGGTGCGCAGACCGAACAGCAGGAAGATGACGCAGAGTCCGCCGAACACGATCAGGATGACCGTGCTGATCGGCACCGTAGCCAGGACTCCGATGCCGACCGCGAGGCCGATTCCCGCCCGCAGATAGTCGCCGAGGATGGCACTAGGCGGATAGCGGTATGTCGTGCTCATGGCCCTGCTCGATGTCGAAGACGGCGGCCGCTGTCAAGAGCTCGGCGGCCGGATGGACCGAAAGCGCGCCGAGCAGGCGGTCGAGGAAACGCCAGAGCGCTTCGCCGTGGACCGCGTGGTGAGTCAGGATGCCGCTGGGCTCCTGCGGGTCGGCCCGGCTCTCGCGCCGCGCCGCGAGGTGGCCGCACAGCAGATCCAGGGCCGCGTCCTCGCCCAAGAAGCCGCGATCCGGCTTCCAGCGGATCGGATCCAGGTGGCAGTTGACTTGAAGCAGACCCGGCGCCGGCCGGGCCGCTGCCCGGGCCGTGTGGGTCGAGAGACCGCAAAAGCCCAGGTCCGGCAAGGCGGGCAGCAGCTCGGCGGCGATGCGGTTCCAGGGCGGGACCAGGACCGGCAGCGCGCGGCTCCCGAAGAGCGCGCGCAAGCGCTCGCGACCCTCGGCCAGCTCGGCCCGCAGCGCAGCGGCCGGCCGCGCCGGTCCCAGCTCGCACTTCTTGCGGTCCTTCGGCTCGTGGTTGCGGTGGGCGTAGCCGTGCTGCAGCACCGCGACCGTGAGCTCGTCGTGCTGGCGCCCGGCGAGGCTATGGGCCAGCGCCGGCTCGGCGGCGGCCGGAATGACCGCCAGGGACAGGGGGGCCCGGTGGCGTCCGCAGAGCGCGAGCAGGCGGTCGAGCGCGGGTCCGGGGCGGACCGCGTCGTCGTCGCGCCACCAGAGCGTGGCCCGGCGGCCCTCGGCCTGCCACAGCTCCAGCTCCCGCTGCAGGGCGTCCCAGCCGGTCATGGCCGCGGCCCCGCTTCGCGCCGGCGTTCGGCCAGGGCGCGGCCGACCCACGCTGCGCTGGCCTCCGCCCCGCCCAGGTCGACCTCGAAGTCCCGCGGGCCTCTTTCGGCGGCGAGGGCCCGGTCGACCGCCGCGGCCAAGGCCTGCGGGGTCAGGGCCCGCTCCTCGAGCAGGACCACCACCCCCGCCGCGTCCAGCAACCGGGCACGCATGGTCTGTTCCGCCTCTCCTTCGGCCGCGAAGGGCACGAGGACCGCGCGTGGCCCCGTGCGCAGCAGGTCCGCGACCGTGTTGTATCCGCCCTGGCTGATCGACAGCCGGGCTTCGGATAGTAGCTCAAGAAATCGCGGATGAGCACGCGAAAGCGTTACATTTTCAGGGCATTGCCGTGCCAGCGCGGCCAGCCGCTCGGCCGGGAAGTTGGGGCCGGCGAGCAGGGTCCAGGGCGCTTCGCGCAGGGCCGAAAGCGGCCGCGCGGCCAGGGCGGCTTCGATGAGGTCCGCGCCCACCGCTCCGCCGCCAGCGGAGACCACGACGCCGCGTCGCTCGGCCGCCGCCCGAAGCGGCGCGGCGGCCTGCCCCTCGGCGACGTAGCCGGTGTAGACCAGCGCGTCGGCGAAGCCGGCGGCCGCGGGAAAGCTCGCCTCGAGGGTGACGAAGCGCGGGTCGGCGTGGACCAGCACGGCGTCGAAGAAGCCCTCGACCTGCGCCCTGATCCAGGCCGCGCGCTCGGGCGTCGGCGCCTTGGAAAGGATGTCGCGCAGTGAGCTCAGGACCAGCGGCCGCGGCCTGGCGGCGCGCGTCGCCTCGAGGAGCGGGATCAGCTCAAAGCGCATCTGGCGCCGCCCGAAGGGATACATCTCGACGACCAGGGCGTCGGGCCGCAGCGCGCGAAAGGCGGCCAGCAGACGATCCCGGCGCCTTTCGCGCCAGGCCTCGTCGATCGGCCGGCCGGCCTCGTCGAGCAGGGCGGAGAAGCTGAGGTCGGCACTGCGCAGGGGCGGCAGCTGGTGCAGGCGGGCCGCCCCGATGTCGAGCCCGGGCACCGGCAGGCCGCCGGAGACCAGGGTCGTGTCGAGCCCGGCCTCGGCGAGGGCCCGGCAGACCAAGGCGGCCCGCTTGAGGTGGCCAATGCCAAGAAGGTGCTGGACGTAGAACAGGACCCGAGGGGCGGCGGGCACGTTCAGGCCCCGATCAGCGGGATGTTGAGGCGGCCGGGGCTCGGCCGGCCGGCGGGATCGAGCAGGAACTCCTGGGCGACGCCGTTGCGCAGCTTGACCGGCGGCGGACCCTTCATGTCCCAGCCGGCCGCCAGGGCGTAGATCGCCCGGACCACGCCCTTGTGCGTGACCGCGACGGTCGGACGCGCGGCGGCGGCGCGTGCCTCCAGGAAGGGAAGCAGACGCCGCTGCAGCTCGCGCGGGCTTTCGCCGCCGGGCGGACGGAAATCGAGGCCCCGGGCTTCCAGCTCGGTCATGGCTGGACCCAGCTCGGCGCGCAGGTCGCCCAGGCGCTGCCCCTCCCAGTCGCCCCAGAACATCTCGGCCAGGCGGGGCTCGATCGCCGCGGCCCCCCGGCCCAGAAGCCCGGCGGTCTCGCGCGCCCGGCCGAGGGGGCTGACGAACCAGAGGGCGTCCTCATAACCCTTCGGCAGCCGCCAGGCCGCGACCTCGGCCCGCGCCTCGGGAGTCAGGGGGCTGTCCTTCTGGCCCTGGGTGCGGCCGGTCTGGTTCCAAAGCGTCCGGCCGTGGCGGATCAGCAGCAGCGGGGTCATGACTCGGCCGCGACGAAGTCGATCCGTGCCTGCCGGAGGATCGCATCCAGGGCGCCGGCCGCGGCGTCGAGGTCGTGCCCGGCGGCCGTGGCCCCCGCCCCCGCGCGCAGCGCCGCCCGCCGCTCGGGATCGCCGATCAGAGCCCGCAGGGCCGCCGCGAAGGCCTCGAGGTCGCCCGGCGGGGTCAGCAGGCCGCCCCGGCCCTCGGCGACCACCGCGGCGACCCCGCCGTAGCGTCCGGCGACCACCGGCAGGCCGCTGCCCTGGGCCTCGAGCAGGGCCATGCCGAAGGCCTCGTTGACCGCCGGCCAGGCGTAGAGATCCGCGGCGGCGAAGATCGCCGGCAGCGCCGCGGCCGGGCGCTCGCCCAGATAGCGCAGCCGGTCCCGGGGGAGCGCGGCGAAGGCGGCCTCGACCTCGGCCCGGGCGGCGCCGTCGCCGACGATCACCAGCTGCCATTCCAGGTCGGTCAGGCCGCCCAGGGCCTCGGCCAGGCCGCGATAGGACGCCAGCTTGTCGCCCGGGCGCATCATCGCGACCGCCAGCAGCCACGGACGCCCCGGATCCAGCCCGCAGGCCGCGGCCAGGGCCGCGCGATGGCGCCCGCGCTCGGCGGCGGCGGCGCGGAAGGGCGCCAGGTCGGCGAAGGGCGCCAGGCTGTGCAGGCGCCTGACCTGCGGCAGGCCGGGCAGGTCCGCGGGGTTCAGCGCGATCACCGCGGCGGCCTGGTCCAGGGCCGCGAGCGTGGCCTCGTGCCCCGCGGCCCAGGTCCCGCCGGCGCGCTTGTTGGCGACCGAGGCCTCGGCGGCCACGTAGGGGATGCCGAGGCGGCGGGCCGCGGAAGGGCCGATCCAGTCCGGCGCCTTGTAGTAGAGGTGATAGGTGAACCACAGCGCGGGCCTCTGGGACGCCGGGCGCGCCAGGCAGCGCGCGGCGTAGCGCTCGGCCAGGCGGGCGCCTAGGGCCCGCAGGCGCGCCTGGCGCAGCGGGTCGCCCAGCGGATCCCGGCTGCGCAGCCGGCAGGCCAGCTCGACCTCGTGGCCGGCCCGCCTGAGCGCGCTCTGGAACAACCCGGCCAGCAGCCGGTCGCCCGAGGGCACGGGATGGTCGGGCGGCTTCAGCGGGGCGTAGAAGGCGACGCGCACAGCCGCTGCCCCTCCGTCTCTCCTTCGGGGGCGAGGCCGAAGCGCCGGGCCAGGTCGTCGACGCAGGTCTCCAGGTCGAAGGCCTGGCGCACCCGCCGGGCGCCGGCCTGGCCCAGCCTCCGGCGCAGGGCCGGGTCGCGGATCAGGCGGTCGAGGGCCGAGGCCAGCGCCGCCGGCGCCTCCGGCGGGACCAGCAGCCCGGTGACCTCCCGGGCGATCAGCTCGGGAATCGCCGCGACTTCGCTGGCAACGCAGGCCAGGGCCTGGCTCTGCGCCTCGACCAGGACGTTGGGCAGGCCGTCGCGGTCGCCGTTGCCGGCGACGCGGCTGGCCAGAACGAAGAGGTCCGCGGCGCGGTAGGCCGCCAGGACCTCGGCCTGGGCACGGGGGCCGCGCCACTCGATGCGCCCCTCAAGACCGAGGTCGCGGGCCAGCCGCCGCAGCTCTTGGCGCAGGGGTCCGCCGCCGATGTGGACCAGGCGCCAGGCGCGCTGGGTCGGCAGCGCGGCAAGGGCCCGCAGGAGCAGGTCGTAGCCCTTCTTCTCGACCGCCCGGCCCACCGAGAGCAGGATCACCGGCGCCGCGGGATCGCTGCCGTCGCGCCGGCTTGCCGTGGCTTCGGCCGGTGCCGGGAAGCGCGTGAGGTCGAGCCCGTGGTAGACCAGCGCGACCTCGCCGCCCGCGCCGCTCTCGGCCAGCGCCGTTAGGTGCGCGGCGCCGTAGGCAGTGCAGGTCACGGTCCAGTCCGCGGCCGCCAGCTTCTCCCGCTTCTCCCAATCGGGCGTGGTCCAGATGTCCTTGGCATGGGCCGAACAGGACCAGGGCCGGCCGCTCAGCAGGCCGGCGTAGCGGGTCACAGAGGCCGGGGTGTGGATGAAGTGGGCGTGCAGCCGGCCGACCCCGGGATCGAGCTCGGCGGCCAGGACCAGCGCCTGGCCGAAGCGCCGGACCCGGTTGGGGGTCCGGTCACGGCGCAGGTCCCGCAGCCAAACCGCCCGGGCGGCGCGGTAGCCGGGCCGGCGCCGGACCCGCCACCAGGCGCGCAGCACGCGCAAGGGCTCCTGATAGAGGTATTCCGGCAGGTAGAGCAGCGGCGCTTCGATCTCGCGGTGCACCGGATGGACCTCCGGGTCCGTCGGATGGCGCAGCGAGACGATGGTGACCTCGAGCCCGCGGCGCTCCAAGGCCCGGATCTCCTGGGCGATGAAGGTCTCGGACAGGCGCGGATAGCCCTTCAGCACGAAGCCGACCCGGGATCGGGCAACCACGGGCGCCTGCCGGGAGGGGTCTGCAGTCGTGGATGCCATGAATCCCTTTGGAGACCTCGCTTCCCGGAACTCAGGCGACTAGGAGAAAGCCCCTTGGCGCAACACCGGGAAGGTTTCGACCTCCTTCCGGAGCCAGGGGGCGAGCAGGCCGTTCACGTTGTCGAGCCCGTCCAGGAGCCCGGGCACGATCACCTCGGAAGGCCGGTTCTGCTGCGGCAGATCGCGCAGCGCCTGGGCCATGACCGCCGGGTCGCGTGCGGGGTCCTCGCGCAGCATCCGGGCCAGGCCCAGGTCGTGGGCCCGCTGGGCGCGGATCGTCTGTTCCAGGCGCGGCCGCTCGCGCGGGACGATCAGGGCCCGCTTGTCGAGCGAGAGGATCTCGCAGAAGGTGTTGTAGCCGCCCATGGCGACCACGCCGGCCGCCTTGGCCATCAGGCTTTCCATATGCGGATCGAAGGTGATCGCCTCGACCTGATCCAGACGGCCGGCCCGTTCGATGAACTCGGCCTGCTGCTCCGGCGGCATGAAGGGACCGAGGACCAGCAGCGCCGGATGCGGCAGTTCGCGGTCCGTTTCGTAGGCGCGCAGAACCCAGTCGATCAGGGCCTCGCCGTCGCCGCCGCCGCCGGGCGTGACCAACACGTAGGGCCGGTTGGTGATGTCGGGCGCCTGGACGCTCTCGGCCTGGCCGACCCGGCGCGGCAGGTACCCGGTATAGACCAGCTTGCGCTCGACCACGCCCGGCAGGTTCATATCGGCCAGCGGGTTGCAGATCTCCTTCAGCCCGAAGACCCAGATCTCGTCGTAGATGTCGCGCAGCAGCGGCAGCACCTTCTTGCGGCGCCATTCGGGCACCAGGAGCCGCGGCTCGTCCATCACGTCGCGCAGGCCGAGGATCAGCCGGGTGCCCCGGGTCTTCATCTCGACCAGGGTCTCGGTCACCTCGCCGCGCAGGCCCTGGGGCTCCTTGTCGACGATGAAGACGTCGGGATCGAAGATCTCCGCCGTGTGACGGATGACCGAGGCCCGCAGCCGCAGGGTTTCCTCGATGTCCAGGTGAAGGTTCAGCGAGGTGTACTCGCCGTTGCGCAGCTTGATGACGCCGGGAACCCGGACGAAGTCGACGCGGGCGCGGAAGTCGAAGCTGCCGATGATCGGCGAGCCCGAGAGGATCAGGACCGAAAGGTTCCTGTTGTTGGCGACCAGCGAGTGGGCGATCGTCCGACAGCGCCGCAGGTGCCCGAGGCCAAAGCTGTCGTGGCTGTAGATCAGGACTCGCGTGTCACGGCGCGACCGTGCCATGCCCCCCTCTCCTTCCCTACCCGGTTGCGACGCCAGACCAAAGACTTGGCCCGCGCCATCCCTCCATGGGCCAAAACGGAGCAAAGCCTACGCGAGGCGGCGCGGCGAGTCGATTGGGCATTTTTTCGCCTCCGGCGTGGCTGGTTTACCCCCCCAGGGTGCTCGGCTAAGCTTCGCGGTCGCGGCGGGCGGCCGCTCTCGAGACGGCAGGGCCTATGGAACCCAACCTGTTCAAGTACATCTGGCAGCACAGCAAGCGGGACCAGCTCTTCATCCTGGTCCTGGTCCTGCTGTCGCTGCCCTTCTACTTCGTCTCGCTGCAGCTGCCGAAGCAGATCGTCAACGACGGCATCGAGGGCAAGGGCTTCGCCGGTCCCGGCTCGACCCAGAACTTCATGACCATAGACCTGCCTTTCGGCGAAACGCTCTTCGGGCGTCCGGTGACGCTGTTCGAGGGCTTCGAGTTGGAGCAGATGGCCCTGCTCTTCGCCCTCAGCTTCGCCTTTCTGGGCCTGGTGATCGTGAACGGCATCTTCAAGTTCGTGATCAACACCTTGAAGGGCCAGCTGGGCGAGCGGATGCTGCGCCGCCTGCGCTACGAGCTGACCGACCGGGTCCTGCGCTTCCGCCTCGCGCAGTTCAAGAAGGTACGGCAGGCCGAGGTCGCGACCATGGTCAAGGACGAGGTCGAGCCCCTCGGCGGCTTCATCGGCGATGCCTTCATGACCCCGGTGTTCCTCGGCGGCCAGGCCCTGACCGCCATGACCTTCATCCTGCTCCAGAACGTCTGGCTCGGCAGCGTGGCGGCGGTGATCGTGCTGGTCCAGGCGATCCTGATCCCCAAGCTGCGAGTCCGGATCCTGGAGCTGGGCCGGCAGCGGCAGCTGGTCAGCCGGCACCTCGCCGGGCGGATCGGCGAACTGGTCGCGGGCGCCACAGAGATCCATGCCCACGACACCTCGAACTTCGAGCGGGCGGAGATCTCCCATCGGCTCGGCGTCATCTACCGGATCCGCTACGAGATCTTCAGGCGCAAGTTTTTTGTCAAGTTCCTCAACAACTTCCTCTCCCAGCTCACGCCCTTCATCTTCTACATGGTCGGCGGCTATCTGGTGATCGTCGAACAGCTCAACATCGGCGCCTTGGTCGCGGTCATCGCCGCCTACAAGGACTTGCCGGCGCCCGTGAAGGAGCTGATCGACTGGGACCAGCAGCGCAACGACGTCCAGATCAAGTACGACCAGGTGATCGACCAGTTCCATCCGCCCGACATGATCGACCCCGAGACCCAGCAGCCCTACAGCGAGAACGTCGGGCCGCTGAGCGGCGAGATCGTGGTCGCCGGCCTCGGCCTGATCGACGAGAACGGCAACAAGCTGCTCAACGGGGTCAATTTCCGCGCCGGGCTGGAAGAGCACATCGCCGTGGTCGGACAGAGCAACAGCGGCAAGGACCACCTGACCATGATGCTGGCCGGCCTGGTGCCGTCGAGCAGCGGGCGCGTGACCCTGGGCGACTACGACCTGCGCAGCCTCGGCCAGTGGATTACCGGGCGGCGCCTTTCCTACGTCGGCGACGATGCCTATCTCTTTTCCGTGAGCGTCGGTGAAAATCTGCTCTACGGCCTGAAGCACGTGCCCCAGCGCCTGTCCGATGCCCTGGACGCGCAGGCGCGCAGCAGCGAGGAGGCGGAGCGCCGCCGGTCGGGCAACATCACCCTGGACATCGCGGACGACTGGATCGACTACGAGGCCGCCGGCGCCAGCGGCCCCGAGGACCTGCCGGAGCGGATGATCGAGGTCCTGCGCCTGGTCGACCTGGAAGAGGACATCTACGGCTTCGGCCTGCAGGGCACCGTCGACCCCAAGGCGCGGCCCAAGCTGGCGGCCGGCCTGCTCCAGGCCCGCGCCGACCTGTCCCGGGTGCTGGCGGAGCGCGGCGCCGGCGACTTGGTCGTGCGCTTCGATCCGGAGAAGTTCAACGACAACGCCACCCTGGCGGAGAACCTGCTGTTCGGCACGCCGATCGACCCGGCCTACGACGCCGAGAACCTGCCGCAGAACCCGGTGATCGTCAGCATCCTGAAGAGCGAGGGGTTGCTCGACGACCTGGAGGTCATGGCGGTCAACATCGCCCAGACCATGGTCGAGATCTTCGCCGACCTGCCGCCGGGCCACCCTTTCTTCGACCAGTTCAGCTTCATCGCCTACGACGATCTGCCGGACTTCCGGGCCCTGATCACGCGCACCGAGAAGTCCGGCTTCAAGTCGCTGAACGAGGCCGAGAAGGCCCGCTTCCTGGCGCTGCCCTTCCGCTACATCAAGGGCCGGCACCGCCTCGACCTCAGCGAGGAGTCCTCCGAGAGCTTCGAGGCGCGGATCCTGAAGGCCCGGCACGCGATCTTCGACCGGCTGCTGACCGAGGACGGCAGCGGGCCGGTCGCCTTCTACGATCCGGCGACCTACAACGCCGCCGCCAGCCTGC
Source organism: Kiloniellales bacterium (assembly GCA_030066685.1). Classification (NCBI taxonomy): domain Bacteria; kingdom Pseudomonadati; phylum Pseudomonadota; class Alphaproteobacteria; order Rhodospirillales; species Kiloniellales bacterium. The sequence goes on from JASJBF010000010.1 coordinate 73,431, forward strand.
AGGACAACATGCTTTTCGGCCGGCTCGCCTTCGGCCGGGCCCAGGCCGCCGAGATCGTCGGCGCCGCGATGACCGAGGTGCTGGACACCCTCGGCCTGCGCCGCTCGGTGATCGAGGTCGGGCTCGACTACGACGTCGGCCTGGCCGGCAAGCGCCTGTTCCAGACCCAACGTCAGAAGCTCGCCATGGCGCGGGCGATCATCAAGAACCCCGACCTCCTGATCGTCAATCAGGCCTTCGCCGGCATGGACGATGCGACGCGACAGCGGATCCTCGACCGCGTGCTGGCGGCACGCAAGGGCCGTGGCGTCATCTGGGCCCTGCAGGACATCGAGAACGCCCGGGTCTTCGACCGGGTGCTGATGATGGATGCCGGACGGTTGGTGCGCGAGGGGCGTTTCGAGGACGTGGCCGTGGGCAGGGCAGCCGATGCCCTCGCCGAGACGGGATAAAAAGAAGCTAAAGGAGACAGGCCATGGGCTTGGCACAAGAGGTCGAGATCCTCAGAAGGATCCCGCTCTTTGCGAACATCGATCCGGCGAAGCTGAAGCTCATGTGCTTTGCCAGCGAGCGGGTGACCTTCAAGGACGGCGAGGTGCTGTGCCGCCAGGGCGAGACGGGGGACTCGGCCTTCATCATCCTGGACGGCACGGCGGACGTCCAGGTGAAGCGCAAGGAAGGCACGATGAGCGTGGCGACCTTGACCAAGAACGACATCGTCGGCGAGATCGCGATCCTCTGCGACGTGCCCCGGACCGCCACCGTATTGGCCAAGGGCGAGCTGACCACCCTCAAGGTGACCAAGGAGCTCTTCTTCGGCCTGGTCAAGGACTTCCCGGAGATCGGCATCGAGATCATGCGCGTGCTGGCGCATCGCCTGGAGGCGACCACCGGAGAGCTGATCGCCGCCAAGGCCGGCGCCTGAACCTGCGGGCGCGAAAGGCCGGGCCGGGTGCGCAGATGAGCCGCCTGGACAGCGCGATCCGCCGGCTGCAGGCGCAGCGGGCCTGCATCGACCACGCCGCCGCAGCCATTGCCGATCTGTCGGGTCCGGTGCTGGAACTGGGGCTCGGCAACGGCCGGACCTACGACCACTTGCGCAGCCGCCTGCCGGATCGCGAGATCTTCGTCTTCGAGCGCGAGGTCGCCGCCCATCCGGACTGCGTGCCGCCGCCCTCCTGCCTGATCCTCGGCGACTTTGCCGAAACCCTGCCCAAGGCGGCAGAGCGCTTCGCCGCCGCGGTGTCCTTGGCGCATGCCGACGTCGGCTCCGGCGATCCGGCGGCCAGCCGGCGCTCGGCCGGCCTGGTCGCGCGCTTTCTCCCGTCCATGCTGCGGCCGGGTGGTCTGCTGCTCTGCGAACTGGCGCTCGAGGTGCCAACGCTGGAGCGCCTGCCCATGCCGGAGGGCATCGCGGCCGAGCGCTACTTCTACTACCGCAGGCCGTCAGCCTAGGGTCAGGATCACCGGCACGTGGTCCGAGGGCTGCGGCCAGCCGCGCGCGTCGCGGAACACCGTCACCGAGCGCAGGGCGCTCGCCAGGGGCGGCGTGATCCAGACGTGGTCCAGGCGCCAGCCGTAGTCCCGCTCGAAGGACTGGGCGAAGCGGTAGCCCCACCAGGTGAAGAGGGGCTCTTCCGGCGGCACGAAATGGCGTTCGGCGTCGATGAAGCCGCCGGAATTCAAGAGGCGCGCCATGTGCTCGCTCTCGACCGGGGTGTGGCCGACGCTGCGCAGCAGGCGCTGGTGGTTCCAGACGTCGGTCTCCAGCGGCGCGACGTTGAGGTCGCCGAGCAGGACCAGCGGCCGGTCCGCGACCGCGTCCTCGCGCGCCCAATCCGCCATCTCGGTCAGGAAGGAGAGCTTGTGGTCGAACTTGGGATTGGCCTCGCGGTCGGGCTTGGGACCGCCCGAGGGGACGTAGAAGTTGTGCAGCTCGATCTCGCCCTCGAGCCGGACAGAGGCGTGGCGCCGGTCGTCCTTGTCGCACCAGGACCTGGCGTTCTTCTCCGCCAGGGGCCGGCGGGACAGGATGGCGACGCCGTTGTAGCCCTTCTCGCCGCGGACAAGCTGGTTTCCATAACCCAGGTCGCGCAGCGCCTCGGCCGGGAAATCTTCGTCGCGGACCTTGATCTCCTGCAGGCAGAGCACGTCTGGCGCCACGGCCTCGACGAAACGGGCGATGTTGTCCAGGCGCTGGCGGACCGAGTTCACGTTCCAGGTGGCGATGGTCAGCGTCATGGCGCGTTTCGGTCCCCGTCTCTCTTGATCGCTGCCTGCTTTACCCGAGCCCGGCCGGAAAAGAAAGAACGCCCGGTCGGGGGGAGGCCGGGCGTTCTCATCTCCGAAGAGATCCGAAAGGACGGCAGGGGAAGCGTCCCTTCGCGAGAGCCGCAGCCTTAGTAGCGTCGGCTCTTTCACTTCTATTTAGGTTACGCCGCGGCTTTTGCAATCGGGGCTACGAATTCGTGAAGCCGCCTCGATTCAGGCCGGCACCCCGGTCAAATTCGCGGTCGTGGCGGCCTGCCGACGGGTCGTCGCGCGCCGCCGCGCGGCGGCCCCGAAGGCCTTGAACAGCCTGGTGGAGAAGTCGTTCTCCAGGGCCTTGTACTCGGGGTGCCACTGGACGCCCAGGGCGAAGGCCTTGGCGTCGGCGACTCTGACCGCCTCGATGGTGCCGTCGGGCGCGCTGCCTTCGATGACCAGGCCCTCGGCCGGCCGGTCGATCGCCTGCCAGTGCAGCGAATTGATCTCGATCTCGGCGCCGCCGGCGATCGCCTCGAAGGCGCCGCCGGCCAGGAAGCGCACGCTGTGGCGCGGCCCGTACTGGACGTCGAGGTCCTCGTGCTGCGGCCGGCGATGGTCCATCCGCCCCGGCAGCTCGTGGACCCGGGCGTGGAGGGTGCCGCCGAGCGCGACGTTCAGCTCCTGAAAGCCCCTGCAGATCGCCAGCAGCGGCAGGCCCTGGGCCAGCGCCGCACGGATCAGCGGCAGGGTGGTCGCGTCCCGGTCTTCGTCGTAGGGCTCGGCCTCGTGGCTCGGGGGCCGGCCGTAGCGGCCGGGGTGGACGTTGCTCGGGCTGCCGGTCAGGACGATGCCGTCCAGGCCGTCCAGGATCGCCGCCGTGTCGGACAGCCCGGCCAGGGCCGGGAAGACCAGGGGCACGGCCTCCGAGGCCTCGGCGACGGCACGGACGTATTTGTCGCCGATGGTGTGATAGGTCTGGTCGCCGATCTGCTTGCTGCAGGCCGGCAGGCCGATCAGCGGCTGAGGCGCGTGCTCCGACATCGCGCTCGAAGGCTAGTGATTTCCGCTGAACCGGGCAAGGGCGGGACGCTTGCCAGCGGCCGGCCGGCATCCCATAAGTCAGGACGATGGCAGACCTCGTTCAGGAATTCGCGGCCTGGAAGGCCTATCTGGTCTTGGGCTGGTTGGCCCTGTTCTTCGCGCTGGAGCGCCTGCGCCCGGCGGCCCGGGAAGGCCGGCTGCAGGAGAGCCGCGCGCAGCCGGTCGCCGGCGGATGGGCCCGCCTCGGCCGCAACGGCGGGCTGTGGCTTTGCAACGCCGGGCTGTCGCTCGCCGTGGTGCTGCCGGTCTCGGCCTGGGCCGCGGCCCATCCGCTCTTCGCGCGCCCGGCCCTGCTGACCGGCTGGAGCGGCCTGGCCTTCGACATCCTCCTGCTGGACTTCCTGATCTACTGGTGGCACCGCGCCAACCACCGGCTGGGCTTCCTCTGGCGCTTCCACGAGGTCCATCACCTCGACCGTTTCCTCGACTCGACCTCGGCCCTGCGCTTCCATTTCGGCGAGGTGCTGCTGTCGGCGCTGGCCCGGGCGCTGGTGATCGTGGTCTTCGCCGTGCCCTTTGCCACGGTGGTGGTTTTCGAGGCCCTGATCCTGCTGGCCGCGATCTTCCACCACTCGAACCTGCGCCTGCCGCGGCGGCTCGAGGCCGGGCTCGGCCGGGTCTTCATCACCCCGGCGATCCACTGGGTCCACCACCACGCGCGGCGCCGCGACACCGATTCCAACTACGGCACGATCTTCAGCTTCTGGGACCCGCTCTTCGGCAGCCGCAGCCCGACGCCGCGCGACCTCGGGATGGAGATCGGCGTCGAAGGACGCAGCGAAGGACCGCTGCTCGGCCTGCTCGCGCGCCCCTTCACGCCGCGGCGCTGATCCGAATCCGCGATTGCCTTCGCCGGGGCGATCGCCGATAGATCGAGACCGATCCCAAACCTGGAGCCGGCGCGACATGCATCGACACGACGATCTCGGGCCGGCCCTGGCCTATCTCGAGGGCTGGCTGGCCTTCCAGCAGCGGAACAACCCGGCCATGCCGGGGCTCGCCGTCGCGCTCGCGCAGGGCGGCGAGGTCGTCTTCGACCGCGCCTGGGGCTGGGCCGACCTGGCCGCGCGAGAGGCCCTGACGCCGCAGCACCTCTTCCGCATCGCCTCACACTCCAAGACCTTCACCGCGGCGTCGGTCCTGCAGCTCGCGGAGGCCGGCCGTCTCGGGCTCGACGATCCCGCGACCCGGCACCTGCCCTGGCTCGCCGAGAACCCCGACCCGCGGGTCGCGACGATCACCCTGCGGCAGCTCCTGTCCCATCGGGCGGGCGTGATGCGGGACGGGCTGTCGTCGGCGTTCTGGCTCTTGGAGAGTGATTTCCCGGACCGGAACACCCTGATCGACTTCTTCAGGCGCGAAGCGCTCGTCATCGATCCCGATACCCGCGTCAAGTACTCCAACTTCACCTACGGCCTGCTGGGCCTGGTCATCGAGGCGGTCTCGGGGCTGAGCTTCGCCGACTATGTCGGCCGGAACCTCCTCGATCCTCTGGGCCTGAGCGGGATCGGGCTGGACTACGACGCGGGCGCCGGGCGCTTCGTCACCGGGTACATCCGCCCGACGCCGGCCTGGGAGCCGATCGCCGTCGCCTCCTCGAGCCTGGACACCAAGGCCTACGCGCCGGCCGGCGGCTTCCGCGCCACGGCCGCGATGCTCTGCGCCTTCTACGACGCCCTGATCTGCGGCGAGACCCTGCTCTCGGCCAAGGCCAGGGAGGAGATGCAAAGCGTGCAGGGCCCGTTTCCCCGTGACGACTTCGCGCGCGACTACGCCCATGGCCTGGTCCTGCGCGACCTCGGCGGCCGCCGGATCGTCGGCCACAGCGGCAGCTTCCCGGGCCAGGTCAGCGCGACCTTCGTGGATCCGGCGCGGCATCTCGTGGTCTCGCTCCTGACCAACGGCTACAACGTCTCGGTCGACACTCTGCAAGCGGGGATCTGGAGCATACTCGAGGTCTTCGAGGCCCGGAATCCCGAGGCGGCGGAGGAGGAACCCGAAGCCCTCGCCGCCTACCGCGGCCGCTTCTACAGCCCGGCGGGCGCCCTCGACCTGGTACCCCTGGGCGACGTGATCTACCTCGCCAATCCGGGCAAGCCGGCGCCTTTCGACAACTGCGGCGAGATCAGGCGTGGCGCCGACGGCGTCTTCCGGCTGACCGAGGACAGCGGCATCGGCCGCTATGGCGAGGTGGTCGACTTCGTCTTCGCCGAGGACGGCAGCCTGGAGCGCGTCGATCTCGGCGGCTTCCCGCTGCTGCGCGAGGCCGCCTTCCGCGACCTGGCCGGACGCATCGACGCGTCCGCTCAGCCCCGCTCGTCGTAGCGGTCCTCGCGGAGCAGCTTCAGGCGGTCGAAGAGCTCGTCGTCGATCTCTACCCCCACGCGCGGCGCGATCAGCGCGACCTCGGTGGTGACGCCCTGGGCGTCGGTCACGACCCACTTCTTAAGGGTCAGGGGCTTGTCGGCGAAGACCAGGGTCACGCGGCCCTGGGGGGTCTCCTCGTTCTGCTCGACGGTCACCCGCAGCACGCCCGGTCCGCGCTCGATCGCGACCACGCGCACGCTGTCGTCGAGCACCACCTCGTCACGAAGCAGGAACCAGAGAGGCGTCTCCCAGAGCGGCAGATAGGTCTCCTCCTTCAGCTCCTTGTCGTAGTAGAGCAGCACCAGGCCGTCGGCCATCAGCAGCGCCGGGTAGGGCGGGTCGTACTCGAAGCGCATCTTGCCCGGACGGTTCAGGTAGAGGTCGCCCTCAACGGGCACGCCGACCGACGAGACCTGCAGGAAGCGAGAATGCAAGGTCCGGATCTCGGTCAGATAGCGTTCGATCCGCGCCAAGTCGACGCGATCCAGCTCGGACAGGGCGGCGGTCTGCGCGCCGGCTTCGGCCCGCGCCGTCGAGACGCCGCCCGGCGGGCCGAAAGGCGCCGAGAGGGTCAGGCCGACCACGCCGAGCCCGATCGAGATGTAGAACAAGGTCTGCCGCACCGCCATGCTCCTTCTTCACGCCCCCTTTAGGTTATGGGAAGCCGTTCAGGCCTCGTCCAGGTTGCGGCCCAGGACCTCGCGCTTGCCGACGTGGTTGGCCGGGCCGATCACGCCCTCGGACTCCATGCGCTCGATCAGCCGGGCGGCGCGGTTGTAGCCGATCTGCAGGTGCCGCTGCACGAAGCTGGTCGAGGCCTTGCGCTCGCTGCAGACCAGGGCCACCGCCCGGTCGTAGAGGTCGTCGCCGCTGCCGTTGGCCTCGCCGCCGAAGCCGTTGAGCTCCGGCTCCTCGTCCTCGGTGATCGCCTCGATGTAATCGGGCAGGCCCTGGGCCTTGAGGTGGGCCACGACGTCCTCGACCTCCTGGTCGGTCACCAAGGGGCCGTGGACGCGGGTGATCCGGCCGCCTTGGGCCATGTAGAGCATGTCGCCCTGGCCCAGAAGCTGCTCGGCGCCCATCTCGCCAAGGATGGTCCGGCTGTCGATCTTCGAGGTGACGTGGAAGGAGATCCGAGTCGGGAAGTTCGCCTTGATGGTGCCGGTGATGACGTCGACCGAGGGCCGCTGGGTGGCCATCATCAGGTGGATGCCGGCGGCCCGGGCCATCTGCGACAGGCGCTGGACCGCGGCCTCGACGTCCTTGCCGGCGACCAGCATCAGGTCGGCCATCTCGTCGATCACCACCACGATGTAGGGCAGGGGCTGCAGGTCGATCGGCTGGTCCTCGTGCAGCGGGTTGCCGGTATCGGGGTCGAAGCCGACCTGGATCTTGCGGGTCAGGACCTCGCCCCGGCGCCGCGCTTCCTCGACCCGGGCGTTGTAGCCGTCGATGTTGCGCACCCCGAGCTGCGACATGGCCCGGTAGCGGTTCTCCATCTCGCGCACCGTCCACTTCAGCGCGACGATCGCCTTCTTCGGCTCGGTGACCACCGGTGACAGCAGGTGCGGGATGTCGTCGTAGACCGACAGCTCCAGCATCTTGGGATCGACCATGATGAAGCGGCACTTCTCCGGCGGCAGCCGGTAGAGCAGGGAGAGGATCATCGCGTTGAGCGAGACCGACTTGCCCGAGCCGGTGGTCCCGGCGATCAGCAGGTGCGGCATGCGCGCCAGGTCGACAATCTGGGCCATGCCGCTGATATCCTTGCCCAGGATCAGCGGCAGCTTGCCGCCGGCCCGCTCGAAGCCCTGGGAGCCGAGCAGTTCGCGCAGGTAGACCGTCTCGCGCTTGCTGTTGGGCAGCTCGATGCCGATGACGTTGGAACCCGGGACCACGGCGACGCGCACCGAGATCGCGCTCATCGAGCGGGCGATGTCGTCGGCCAGGCCGACCACCCGGCTGGTCTTGGTGCCCGGCGCCGGCGCCAGCTCGTAGCGGGTCACCACGGGGCCGGGCCGGACCTTGACGATCTCGCCGCGCACGCCGAAGTCCTGCAGCACGGTCTCCAGAAGGCGGGCGTTCTTCTCCAACGCGTCGCGGTTCACAGCGCCGTGGGCCGCGTCGGCGGGCGGATTGGCCAGCAGGCTTAGCGGCGGCGACTCGTAGTCGCCGGCGCTGGCGAACTCGAAGCGCCTCTGGTTGGCCTTCTCGGCCTGCTTGCTCGGCTTGGTCCGGGGCGCCGGCGCGGCGACCAGGTCGGCGCCCTCGGTCAGGGCCTTGGGCAGCGGCGGCAGCTCGTTCTCGAGCAGGACCGTGTCCTCCTCCTCAAGGTCGGCGCCGTTGCCCTGGGCGACCAGCTGCGGCTCCTGGCGCGCGCCGTTCGCCTTCTGGCGCTTCTTCTTTTTCGGCGCCTTGGCGGCCGGCGCGGCCTTGGGTTCGGCGCGTGGCTCGCTCCGGGCGGCGCGGCGGCGCATCGGGCCGCCCGAACGCGCGGGCTCGCCGGCCCGCGGTCGCAGCAGCGGCCCGAAGAGGCGCAGCGGCCCGAGCAGAAGCCCCTGCCATTCCCCGGCGGAGAGGCCCAGGGTGTAGAGCAGCAGCAACCCGGCCAGCCCGGCGCTGCCGGTCGCCGCCATCCAGGGCTCGACCGAGGGAAAAGCGGCCAGCCGCTCCAGCAGCATTTGGCCCAGGGCGCCGCCAAGGCTGCTTTCCAGCGGCCAGGAGCCGGGCTTGGGCAGGGCCGCCAGAGCCGCCCCGGCAAAGACGACCACGGCCGGCACCAGGATGATCCGCAGCCACCAGCGCGGCCAGGCCCGGTCGCGCAGCGCCCGCCAGGCCCAGGCCCCGAAGGCCAGCGGCAGGACCATGGACGCGACCCCGGAATACTGCAGCAGGCCGTCGGCAATGGCGGCGCCGTCCCGCCCCAAGAGGTTGCGCGGCAGGCCGTCGCTGGCGCGGTTGAGGGAGGGATCGTTGGGATCGTAGCTGGACAGGGCCAGGACCAGGCCCAAGGCGACGAGCGCCAGGACTAGGCCCAGTAGCTCCATCACGCGGCGCTGCAGAAACTGGTTGCCGGGCGCCGGGCCACCGGCCTGCCGTCGCGAGGCTGCGGCCGCGCTTTGCCGAGCCGCCATGGCTATCTCCATCTCCAGTCCGTCGCCCTCATTGCAGCACCTCGACCAAGCGGCCGAGAGCGGCTTCCGTAAGTGCGGGATCGTCGACGAGAGCTATACGGATATAGGGAGCCCCGGGCGCGGAGTCATCGCCTTCCTGACCGCACATGTAGGCGCCCGGCAGGACCCGGATCCCGGCTTCGCGCCAGAGCTTGAGCGCCGCCGCCTCGCCATCGCCCACGTCCAGCCAGAGAAAGAAGCCGCCGGCCGGCCGGCGGGCGCCGAAGCGGTTGCCCAGGACCCGCTCGGCGACGGCGAAGTTTTCCCGATAGCGTTGCCGATTGGCCACAACATGGGCCTCGTCCTGCCAGAGCCGCGTGCCCGCCGCAAGGACCGGCAGCGGCACGCCGGCGCCGCCGAAGCGGAAGGCCTGGTCCAGGCGATCGATCAGCGCCGGATCGCCGGCCACGAAGCCGCAGCGCAGCCCGGCCGCGCTGGAGCGCTTGGACAGGGAATGGAAGGCCAGGACGCCCTCCAGGTTGCCGCTGGCGGCGGCGAGCTGCAAGGCGCCCGGCGGCGGGTCGTCGAAGTAGATTTCGGAATAGCACTCGTCGAAGGCCGCGACGAAGCCGTGTGTCCGGGCGCTCTCGATCAGCGCGGCCTGCTTGGCGGCCTCGGCGACCGCGCCCTGCGGGTTGGCCGGAGAGCAGAGATAGGCCAGGGCGGCGCGCGCCAGGATCGCCGGGTCCAGGGCGGTGTAGTCCGGCTGGAAGCCGGTCTCGGCGGTGGCCGGCACCATGACCGCTTGGGCCCCGACCGCGGCCGCCGCGCCGGAATAGACGTGATAGGCCGGGTTGGGCATCAGGATGGCGCCCCTCCCCTCCCCTCCCCCGGCCAGAACGACCGCGGCGAAGAACAGGCCCTCGCGCGAGCCGGGCAGGGGCAGGACGTGGCGCTCCGGATCGAGGAAATCCTCCGGCAGGCCGTAGCGGCGGTTGAGCCAGGCGACCGCGGCCGCGCGGTAGGCGACGTCGCCGCGCGGCGGCGGGTAGCGCGACCAGCCCGCCGCCGCCTCGGCGATCGCATCGGCGACGAAGTCCGGCGGCGCGTTGCGCGGCTCGCCCACCTGCAGGAGGACCGGCTTGCCCTTCGGACCGACCGAGGGCCCCGGCGGGATGCCGTCGAGCAAGGCGGCAAGTCGCAGGAAGGGATGAAAGGCCTGAAGCTGCGCTTCGCTCAAATCGGCTCGGCTCCGCTCATGGCTGTGACGAGGAGGCCTGGTGCCCCGGTTCGCCGCCGCGGGGGGACAAAAGCCTGGGAAATCTAGTGGTTGCCCTGCCGCGGGACAAGGCGGAAGCCCGGATCGGCCCCGCAGCGGCAGCTTTAGCCCCGGAATGCGGCCAGATTTCGACCGCGGTGCGGGCGCTTTTGTGTTTCAGAGACAAAAAGGGCCCGGGCGGAGTGCGCCGCCCGGGCCCGGAGGGGAAGGGGTTCAGGTCAGATGGCCTGCGACCCCCTGCCGAATTCCGGATAGGCCTCCTGGCCCAGCTCCATGGTGTCCAGCCCGGCGTGCTCCTCCTCTTCGCTGACCCGGATGCCGAGGGTGAACTTGAGCGCCAGCCAGAGGACGGCGCTGGTCACCGCCACGAAGGCGCCGACCGCGACGATGCCGATCACCTGGACGCCCAGGCTGCCGGCGCCGAAGATGCCGACCGCCAGGGTGCCCCAGATGCCGGCCACCAGGTGCGCCGGGATGGCCCCGACCACGTCGTCGATCCGCAGCTTGTCGAGCAGCGGCACGCTGGCCACCACCAGGACACCGCCGATGCCGCCGATCAGGATCGACAAGAGGTGGTTCTGCAGGTCGGGCCCGGCGGTGATCGAGACCAGGCCGGCGATGGCGCCGTTCAGGGCCATGGTCAGGTCGATCTTCTTGAAAACGATCTGGCTCGCCGCCATGGCCGCGATCACGCCGCCGGCCGCGGCCAGGTTGGTGTTGACGAAGACGATGGCCATGGCCGAGGCGTCGAGGGCCGAGCCCAGGGCCAGCTGCGAGCCGCCGTTGAAGCCGAACCAGCCGAGCCAGAGCACGAAGGTGCCCAGGGTCGCCAGCGGCAGGTTGGCGCCGGGCATGGGGTGGACCTTGCCGTCGGGGCCGTACTTGCCTTTGCGGGCGCCGAGGATGATCGCGCCGGTCAGGGCCGCCCAGCCGCCCACGGAGTGGACGATGGTCGAGCCGGCGAAGTCCGAGAAGCCCATCTCGGAGAGCCAGCCGCCGCCCCAGGTCCAGGCGCCCTGGATCGGATAGATGAAGCCGGTGAGCACGACCACGAAGAGCAGGAAGGGCCAGACCTTGATCCGCTCCGCCAGAGTTCCCGAGACGATCGAGGCCGCGGTCGCCACGAAGACCATCTGGAAGAACCAGTCGGACATGACCGAATAGCCGTTCTCGGTCACCGCGGCGACCAGTTCGGGGGTCGCCTCATCGGCCCCGAGCAACGCGATTTCGGCCTCCGAGGTATTGTAGAGGAGCGAAAAGCTGCCGATCCAGCCGCTGACGTCGGTGTACATCAGGCTGTAGCCGATGAGGTAGTAGAGGATGCCCGCGATCGAATAGAGCGCGATGTTCTTGAGGCAGATGGTCGCCGTGTTCTTGGAGCGGACCAGGCCCGATTCCAGCATCGCGAAGCCCGCCGCCATCCACATGACCAGCGCGCCGCAAACCAGGAATGAAAAGGTGTTGAAGACGTAGGCGGTCTCGGCCGAGACCTCCGCCCAAGCCGGTGACGCGACCAGTAGGCCGCCGAGGCCGGCCAGAACGGCCAGGCCTGTCTTGTGGTTCATGCGGATCATCGCTCCCTCCTGCAAGTCCAGGTGATCGGGCCGGATCGAAACGCCGAAAGCGCACGGCTTCCCGCCGCCCGGTGATCTCGGCCCTGCCCCCGTCGTTCTCCGCGCCGCTTGTTCAAGCCCCGTGCCAAACCCGGTAGCGGCCTTCGAATGCCATTGGATTCAAACGCCTAGCCCTGGGGCTTAAAACCGCCGAGCGCGCGCGCTCCGGGCGTAGACTGCCTATGAATTAGGCAAAATCGCTCAGACGATCAAAAATTAGGCAGGCAACCCGGCTTTTTCTGCTTCACGACGGCCGCTGCGGGGCAAGTTGCCAGAGCGGCGCGAAGCGGCGATGCTGGCCGCGGTGGCGAGTTCGGAGCGCGAGGGCATGGCGATAGCGGAGATCGAAACCGAGGTCCTGGTCGTCGGCGGCGGCATGGTCGGGCTGACCCTGGCCTGCACCCTGGCCGGCGCCGGGGTGCCGACGGTTCTGCTCGAGCGCCGGGCCCTGGACGACATGGTCGAGGACGCCTTCGACGGCCGGGCCTCGGCCATCGCCCAGGGCTCGCGCCAGGCGCTGGACACCGCCGGCCTCTGGGCCGGGATGGCGCCGCAGGCCCAGCCGATCCTCGACATCCGGGTCTCGGACGGGCAGCTCGGGAGTGCTGGGCTCTGGGAGGGCGCCGCGCCGCTTTTTCTCCACTACGACCACCGCGAGGTCGGCGAACTGCCGCTGGGCTACATCGTCGAGAACCGTGCCATCCGCCTGGCCCTGAACGCGGCCGCGGCCGCGGCGCCGGCGTTGACGGTCCTGGCCCCGGCCGCGCTGGAACAGCTCGACCGCGGCCCCGCCGGGGTCGAGGCGCGGCTGGCGGGCGGCGGGCGGATCCGCGCCCAGGTCGCCGTCGCCGCCGAGGGCCGGCGCTCGCGCCTGCGCGCCGAGGCCGGGATCCGCTGCGCCGAATGGAGCTATCCCCAGACCGGCATCGTCTGCACCATCGCCCACGCAGAGCCGCACCACGGCGTCGCCCACGAGCACTTCCTGCCGGCCGGGCCCTTCGCGGTGCTTCCCATGGTCGACGATGCCGAGGGCCGGCACCGCTCCTCCATCGTCTGGACCGAGCGGTGCGAGCTGGCCGAGGCCATGCTGGCCCTGGACGACGCCGCCTTCTCGGCGGAGATGCAGCGGCGCTTCGGCGACAGCCTGGGCCGGATCCGCCTGCTCGGGCAGCGTTGGTCTTATCCGCTGTCGCTGCTGCACGCCGAGCGCTATATCGACCGGCGCCTGGCCCTGGTCGGCGACGCGGCCCACGGCATCCACCCGATCGCCGGACAGGGCCTAAACCTCGGCCTGCGCGACGTCGCGGTCCTGGCCGAGACCCTGGTCGACGCCCGGCGCCTGGGCCTGGACCTCGGCGGCGGCCCGGCCCTGGCCCGCTACCAGCGCTGGCGCCGCTTCGACAACGTTATGCTGACCGTGGTCACCGACGGCCTGAACCGGCTCTTTTCCAACGACTTCGGCCCCCTGCGCCTGGCCCGCGGCCTCGGCCTGGCCGCGGTCGGCCGCATCGCGCCGCTGAAGCGCCTCCTGATGCGCCACGCCATGGGCCTTGAGGGCGACCTCCCCCGCCTGATCCGCGGCCAGCCGCTGTAGTCGCAGGCGGCCGCCGGCGGACTGCAGGTCGATCCTTACACGTCCCGCGGCAGCAGGTCGTCCTCGAAGGGGAAGGTCGAGAGGCGCTCGACGCCGGTCTCGGTGACCAGGACCTGCTCCTCCAGCTTGACGCCTTCCTGGCCGCCGACCTCGCCGATGTAGCTCTCGACGCAGAGGGTCATGCCGGCCTCGACCACGCCGTCGTAGCCGCCGCGCACGCCCTCCAGGTCCTGGGCGTAGGCGATGTGCGGGTACTCGTCGCAGAGCCCGACCCCGTGGTAGACCGCGGAATAGCGGTTGGGCGCGAACTTCGGCGGCAGGACGTAGGACAGCTCGGCCAGCTCGCGGAAGCTCATCCCGGCCTTGAGGATGCCGATGTTGTGCTCGATCTGCTCCACCGCCATGGTGTAGAGGCGGCGTTGTTCCTCGCTCGGCCGCCCGGGGCCGCAGAAGTGCGCGCGCGAGATGTCGGCGCAGTAGCTGAAGGGCCCGATCAGGTCGGTGTCGTAGCAGACCAGCTCGCCCGGCCGAATGATCCGGTCGCTGCATTCCTGGAACCAGGGGTTGGTCCGGGTGCCCGAGGACAGCAGGCGGGTCTCGATCCATTCGCCGCCCCTCGCGATGTTGACCTGGTGCAGGATCGACCAGAGCTCGTTCTCGGTCATCCCGGCCTCCAGGGTCTCGCGCATCTGCGCCATGCCGGCCTCGCAGACCGCGATGGCCTGGACCATGCAGGCCAGCTCGTCCGGCGACTTGATCAGCCGGGCCAGCTCCATGACCTCCTGGCCTTCGCAGATCTCGATGCCCAGCTCGGCCAAGGCCGCCGCCCCCGCTGGGTCGCAGTGGTCGAGCGCCAGGCGCCGGTTGCCGCCGCCGTGCCGCTGCACCAGGTCCGCGGTCTCGTCGGCCCAGGCCTTGGCCCGCGCCGCAACCTTGGGTCCGGCGCCGAAGTAGAACCAGGAGCAGGTCGGGCGCACCTCGTCGACGGTCTCGATGCCCTGGGACAGGTGCTCGCAGTTGTGGAAGTCGAAGAGCACCACCGGCCCTTCGGTCGGGATGAAGCAGTAGCGCGCCCGGTTGTGCAGGATCCAGACCGTCATGTTCCGCGTGCCCGTGGCGTAGCGGATGTTGATCGGGTCGAAGAGCAGGATGCCGGCGTAGTCGCGGGCCCTCAGCTGCGCGCGCACCCGGCCTAGGCGGTAGGCCCGCAGCCTGCGCAGGTCGACGGCGTCCTCGCTGTCGCTCAGCGACGGCAGGAGCGGCTTGACGACCGGGGTTTGGGCGGGGCCGGGCTGGGTGTCGGGCGCCATGCTGGTCTCCTGTCGCAAGGGACGACTTTCCTTGCAAGCAGAAACCCAGGCAACTCAGAGGTCTAACGCAGGTGCGACACAAGCGCGGCTTTGCGACTCCTCGGGGCGCGGGCTTCGGAGACACTGGTCCGAAGGGCGGGGCCTTGTTGCCCTGCCATCAAGGGGGAGGAGGCCGTCGGACCGGATCTGTACGAGACGGTCAGCCCCGGTCGGGCGGGTCGCGGGACAGGCCCTGGGCCGCCAGGGCGTCGAGGTAGGCCTGCCACTTCTCCTCCCGGGCCTCGCCCAGCTCGTAGAGGTACTTCCAGGAGAAAATGCCGGTGTCGTGCAGGTCGTCGAAGCGGATCTTGACCGCGTAGTTGCCGACCGGCTCGATCTCCAGGATGCCGACGTGGCGCCGGCCGGACACGGTCTGCTTCTGGCCCGGCCCGTGGCCCTGGACCTCGGCCGAGGGGCTCTCGACCCGCAGGTACTCCGCCGGATAGGAGAAGGTCACCCCGTTGTCGAAGTCGATCTCCAGGCGCTTCTCCGCGCTGACGTAGCGGATTTCGCTCGGCCAGTGCGTGGTTTCCAGCGCGGCATCCCGCTCGCTCATGGCCGCCGGCTCCCGGGCCTCAGGACTCGAGCGGCCGGGCTTCGTCGCGCAGCATGATCGGGATGCCGTCGCGGATCGGATAGGCCAGGCCGGCCTGGCGGCTGATCAGCTCCTGGTGCTCGGCGTCGTACTCGAGCGGCCCCTTGGTCACCGGACAGACCAGGATCTCCAGGAGCTTGCGGTCCACGCCCGCGCCCTTGCCTTGCTTCGCTTCCTCGGACATCACCGTGATCTCCCGTCCAAGCGCCCCGGCGGGGGCCGCGCTCAGTGCCTGACCAGGTCTTCGCCGCTCTCGACCTTCGACATCTCCAGCACCGCGAAGAGCGTGTCGGCCCTGGCCGCCAGGGTCTGGGCCTCGAGGAGCGCCTGCTTCTCCGGCGGCTCGAAGGGGCAGAGCATGGCCATGGTGTTGACCAGGGTCTCGCCGTTCAGGCGGGCCACCGCCTGCCAGTCCACGGAAAGCTCGCGCTCGGCGAAGAACTGCCGCAGCGCCGTCATTAGGCGCTCGCGGTCGAGCTCGATCGCCTCCTCCTCGAGATCGCCGCGAAAGGCGTCGAAGGTCGGCGCGACCCGGCGGTAGCCGTTGTACGGCTCGAGCTCCCGCGCCACGGAAAAGCGCAGCAGGCCACGCAGGGTGATCAGGTAGCGGCCGTCGTCGGTCTCGTTGAAGGCGGCGATCTGGCCGGCGCAGCCGACGTCGTAGATCGCGGCACCGCCCGGATCGTCCTCGCCGTCGCGCGGCTGGACCATCCCGATCAGGCGCGAGCCGGCCAGGGCGTCCTGGACCATGCAGAGGTAGCGCGGCTCGAAGATGTTGAGCGGCAGGTGGCCGCGCGGCAAAAGCAGCGCACCCGGCAGGGGAAAGACCGGCAGGTCCGGGGGCAGATCCTCGAAGTCGGGATCGAAGGGATGCGGGCTCATGAAAACAGCAGCGAGGACAGCTTGCGCCGGGTCGCCAGGGTCAGCGGGTCGGTCGGCCCCCAGGCCTCGAAGAACTTGACCAGCTGCTTGCGGGCCGCCTCCTCGTTCCAGTTGCGGTCGCGGCGCAGGATCTCCATCAGCTCGTCGGCCGCGCCTTCTTTCTGGCCGGCGGCGTAGAGCGCCATGGCCAGGTCGAAGCGCGCCTGATGGTCGCCGGGATTGGCGCCGACCTGGCTGTGCAGCGCCGCCAGGTCGCCGGCGTCGCCGCCGGCCAGCTCCAGCTCGATCGCCGCGGCCACGGCGGAGACCTCCGGCTTGGCCTGCATCTCGGCGGTCAGGGCGTCGTACATTTCTTTCGCGCCCTGGGCGTCGCCGGACAGCAGGTGGCAGCGGATGCTGCCGGCGATGGCGGTGACGTTCTCGGGCTCGACGGCAAGGATCTGGCCGTAGAGCGCGGAGGCGGCACCGACCTGGTTCTGGTCCAGGGCGGCCTGGGCCTGCTCCAGCGCCTGGTCCACCGGGTTCGGGCCGACCTCGCCGCCGGTTGCCTCGGCCAGGCGTTTGACGAAGCTCTGGATCTGGCTGTCGGGCAGGGCGCCGACGAAGCCGTCGACCGGGCGGCCCTGGAAGAAGGCGAAGACCGCCGGGATCGACTGGACCCGCAGCTGGGCGGCCAGGGCCTGGTTCTGGTCGATGTCGATCTTGACCAAGCGAACGGCGCCGCGCGCGGCCTTGACCGCCTTCTCCAGCGCCGGGCCCAGCTGCTTGCAGGGGCCGCACCAGGGCGCCCAGAAGTCGACGATCACCGGCACGTCGCGCGAGGCGTCCAGGACGTCGGCGGTGAAGCTCTCGGTGTTGGCGTCCTTGATCAGGTCGGCGGGCAGCTCCGCGCCGGATCCGCCCGACAATCCGATGATGGGTTCCATGCTCTTGTTCCGTTCTGCGGTGGGCCCGCTCTGCGGTCTGCGCGCCTCGGCGCGGCGCCACCGGTGAAGCCATCCGGCGGGGCCGACAGGCCCCCTGTCCCAATACATCTGTTCCAATACATGGCCGCTTTGGTCCCCGCTGGCAAGCCTGCGGCCCTGGCCGCGCGGTCCTCTAGAAGACTGGCGAACACCGCCGCCTGCGACCGATTTCGCGTCCGTCCGGCAGGCTCTAGAGGCCATCCAGGTCGAGGATCAGCGGCGGGTGCCCGACGGCCTCCAGGAAGCGCAGCAGGTCGCCCGGGGCGATGGCCGTGGTCCGGGCGTTGTCCAGCGGGTGGAAGTTCAGCGGGTCGTGGTCCAGGAGGGCTTTGTCCAGCACCATCTGGACCGCCTTGCCGGCATCGTTGATCACGGCGAAGGGCGTGACCGCGCCGGGGATCACGCCCAGGTTGGCCATCAGGCGCTCTGCCGAGCCGAAGGAGAAGCGCCCGCCTTCCAGGGCCGCGGCCAGGGCCTTGAGGTCGACCTCCCGGTCCTCCAGGCAGGTGACCAGCCACATCCGGCCCTTCTTGTTGCGCAGGAAGAGGTTCTTGGTATGGCCGCCGGGCAGCTGGCCGCGTAGGGCCTTGGACTGCTCGACGGTGAACAGCGGCTCGTGCTCGACGGTCCGGGTCTCGATGCCCAGGGCCGCCAGCCGCGCGAGCAGCGCCTCCGGCGTGGCCGGCACGCTGCCGTCGGCCAGCCGGGCTTCGGGTTCGCTCTGCGCGGTCTGGGACATGGACGGCTCCCCCTCTCAAGACGCCAATCTTCCCTAGATAGCGCTCAGGCGCCCCGCCGCTCAAGTCCGCAGCGCGCCGCGGGCCGGCCCCGGTGCTAAAAGCCGGGCCCGCAAAAGGGCCTTGCCAAGGGCCGGGAAAAGGACTACCTCACTGGCCTTCACGCAAGGGTGCGGGCGTAGCTCAGGGGTAGAGCGCAACCTTGCCAAGGTTGAAGTCGTGAGTTCGAATCTCATCGCCCGCTCCATTCTTTCCATCGACATCCTCGGATCTGACCGACGGCACAGCTAGCGTTCCTGCGCGAGCGGCCAGGATTCCGGCGGCTCCGCCTTGAGGGCCTCGAAGTGGCGGCGGAGGTCGTTTCGCATGCGCTTCTGGCCGAACCAGTGGGCCAGGCCGCTGAAAAAGCCGGTCGCTTTGTCGGCGAAGGTGCTGGCGACCAGGACGACCAGGCTGCCGCCCTCGACCGGCAGGGCCAGCAGGACGAACTGCAGCGCCTCGTAGGTGTGACCGACGTAGTACTCGCGCATCGCGAAGACCGTGTAGCCCTCGCCGCCGGCGACGACCTGGTGGGCCAGGATGTAGTTGGGCCGATCGCCGATCTCCCGCTTGGTCCAGTAGTGGCCGTGGACGACGCCGGGGCGCCGGGCTCGGGGATAGTCGGCGAGCGCCGCCGCGAAGTCCGGAAAGAACCGCAGCAGGGGCAGGTTCGCCGGCGTCGATACGGCGGCGAGGCCGGTCTCCGGGTGCAGGACCGTGCCGTTCCGCCGGTAGGGCGCGATGGCCGCCAGGCCCGCCGCGCGGTAGGCGGCATGGCGGGCCAGGAGCAGCTCGCGATAGTACACCGAGGTGGCGCTCTCCGGTCCGGCGGCCGCGTCACCCCAGCTGCCGAGGTTGGCCGCGACGCGCGCGGCCTCGGCCGCCGAGAGGTTGAAGTCGCCGCCGCCCCGGTCGTCGCGGAAGCGCCGGGCTTCGTCCGGCTCGGCGGCGCCGAACTCGAAGCCGTCCCAGCGCGCCGGCCCGTCCTCCAGGGCGCCGGCCGCGACGATGTTGGGATCGCGCACCAGGTTGCGGCCGGTCAGGGCATCCAGGTGGACGGCCGCGACCGGAACGGCCAGGCGCACGGCAACCGCTGCGCTGATGTGGTCCGCGCGCAAGGTCTTCTGGTCCCGGGCCACGACCTCCCCGCGCCGAATCGCGTCGCGCTCGGCCGCCGTGAAGCCCAGCAGGTCGAAGACCTCGTCAATCGAGGGCGGCGCGGTCGCCCGGGCCGGAGCCGGCGCGCCGCAGACTAGGCCCAGCAGGGCCAGGGCCGCCACGAGGCACGAGAGCCGAGGCCTCGCTCCGTCCCGCTTCGGCTCGCGCAAAGCTGACCTCCCGCGCCCTTCGGCTCCTGCTGCACTCCCGCAGCCTGGTCGGCTGCCGGCATTTCTTAGTAGGGTGGGGGCGAAGCCTTCAAAGCTCAAGGCGCCGAGGGTCGAGTCGGCCGCTTGCTGCCGATCCCGGACCGTCGCCGGCGGTCGATCGAACGGCGCCGCCGCCCCGGGCCGGCGTGGTCTGCTAGAGCGTGGCGCGCATCTGCGACATCAGGGACGGCGTCAGCCGGCCGGTCTGTGCACGGCCCTGCTTCGCCTCGAAGCGGCGCACCGCCTCCTCGGTGGCAGGCCCGAGGATGCCGTCCACCGGCCCCTGATAGAGCCCGTGGGCCTTGAGCAGGCGCTGCGCCGAGGCGATGTCCACCGTCTCGGCGTTCGCGCCGTCCCGGCCGGAGCGGATGCGCTCGCGCTTCCACTCCTCGTAGAGCCGCTGTTCCTCGATCTGCTGGCGGACTTCCTCCCTCTGGAGCTCAGACTGGCGCTCGTACTCAAGGCGCCGCCGTTGCTCGGCCCGTTGCTCCGCGCGACGGTCGACGGCGGCCTGCTTTCGCTTCTTCTCGGCGCGCGGCTTGTCGATCAACTCGTTGCCGGCGATGCCGCCGGCGACGGCCAGGCCGCCGATCACCAGGGGATTCTTCGAGACCAGGGCGCCGGCGATGCCGCCGGCCGCGGCGCCGCCGATGGTCCCGGTGTCGATCGTCGATCCCTCGCCGGAGGCCGAGGTGCAGGCCGGCAGCGCGAGGGCCAGGAGGGCCGCGGCGGCCAGGCTCGCGCCGCGCCGGGTGCGGTACTTGGTGCGCGCACTCATCTCAGCCCCCTATTGCGACTCTTCGTAGTTCCGGACCTCATCGAGCGAAAGCGCGCCGTCCTTGTCCTGATCGGCTTCCGCGATGTCGTCCAGCTTGTCGTCCATGACTTCGGAGAAGCTCAGGGCGCCGTCTCCGTTGTCGTCGATCGCTTTGAAGCGCTCGGCACCGAGGACCTCGACCTCGCTCGCTTCGAGACGATAGTCGCCGTCGGAATCCAGGGCCGAGAAGGCCGCGGCCGTATCGGCCGCGATTTCCGCCTCGTCCAGAAGGCCGTCGCCGTCCGTGTCGGCCGCCTCGAAGCCGATTCGCCGGGTCTGTTCCTCGATGTCCTGGGCGAGGACTCCCGCGCCCGGGAGCCATAGGACGAGCGCCGCAAGCAGGCCGCCGAGGACTCGAGAATGGCCTCCCATGATCTACCCCTAGGGTTGCTCGGTCCCGGGAAAGCTAGGGGAAGCCCCTTGCGACTGTCAACGGCGGCAGCCCTCGGCGCCGCCGTCGATGGCGAACTCAAGCCGCGGCGCGCTGTCGCGGATGATCTCGATGACGCGGTGAGACCTTTGGTTGGCACCGAAGGCGCGGCCGGACCAGCCCAGCCTGGCCAGGGTCCCCGACACGAAGCGCGGCACGCCCTTCTCGTCCGACCAGGGAGTCCTAAGGATCTCGACTTCGACGTAGGCCTTGCCGGAATAGAACAGCCGTTCCTTTGAGAGGATCGCCAGGCGATCTCTCAGACAGCGCCGCAGAAGATCCGCGACGTGCGCATGGTCTTCGCTCTCCAGAACGTCGTGAAGGTAATCACCCGTATGGTCTTCGCCGATGACCTCGGCGATCCGCGTGCCGAAGAGGCGAAACCGATAGCCCTCGGGCTGGGCTTCCACGATGAAGACGTTGCCCAGGCACCTGACAAAGGCCTCGGCTCTCAAGTCGGATTTGCGGGCGAGCCGGTCCGGCGCGGGCTGCAGCCGCCTGTAGGCTTCCAGAAAGAGTCCCGCTTCGCGCGTCTGAGGCGAGATCATCGCGTCGCCAGACCTCCGCTCCATGCACCCCCGTTGCAAGTCGCCGCGACCGTCGTCCCGGACCGCAGCATCGAGGCCAAGGAAGACCACGGCCGAGCCCCGACCTCTTCGCAACGACGCCCGCCGGGGCCTTCGGCGAAGGCAGGCAAGGTCGCACCCATACGTCGGATGGCCAAACCACTCTACGGAATTATAGATTACATCTTAAGACATATAAACGCCCTCGGCGCCCGGCGCCGCCCCAAGACGCGAAAAGGCCCCCCGGCGCCGGCCGGGGGGCCCTTCCGTCTTGGGCTTGTCTTGCGCCGTTTAGGCGGCCTGCTCCTGCACCTGGCGCACCGGCAGCCAGAAGCGGACCTGGGTCCCGGTGCCGATGACGCTGCTGATCTCGATGCCGCCGCCGTGCTGATCCATGATCTGTTTCACGGTCGGCAGGCCGAGGCCGACGCCGAAGCTCTTGGTGCTGAACAGCGGCTCGAAGATCTTGGCCAGGGTCTCCTCCGGAATGCCGGGGCCGTTGTCGGCGAAGACCACCTCGACCATCTGGCCGTTGCTGCGGCTGGTGACGTTGAGGACCGGCGGGCGGTCCATCTCGCCACTTTCGGTCGCTTCCACCATGGCCTCGCAGGCGTTGTTGAAGACGTTGACGATGACCCGGCGCAGACGCTCGTGGTCGAAGGCCGTGGTCAGGTCGCCGAGGCTCAGGTTCTTCTGCAGGGTCACGCTCTCCGGCAGGTTCTGCTCGCCGACGGTGAAGTCCAGCCAGTCGTCGAAGCGGGCGTTCTCCAGCGCCAGTGGCGTCGAGCGGGTGAAGTCGAGCAGCTCGTTGATGATGTTGTCGCAGCGCGTAATGGAGCGGTCGGCGCGCTCCAGCGCCGGCTCGACGCCCAGCTCGTGGCCCATGACCTTGCCGCGGACCAGGTAGATCGCGGTGCGGATGGCGCCCAGCGGGTTGCGCAACTCGTGGCTCACCGTCGCGGTCAGCTGACCCAGGGCGGCCAGGCGCTCCTGACGGACCAGGTCGTGCTGGGCCTGCTGCAGCTCGTTGGTGCGCTCCTCGACGCGACGCTCGAGGTCGGTGTTCAGCTGCTTGACCTCTTCGTTGGCCCGCTGCAGCTCGGCAGTACGCTCCTGGACGCGCTGTTCCAGGCTTTCGTTCAGCTTGGTCATGCGCTCGTTCAGGCGGTAGAGCTGGTCGTTGGCCTTGGTCATCTGCATGGTGCGCTCTTCGACGCGGCGCTCCAGCTCCTCGTTGAGGCGCTTCATGCCGTCCGCCGCCTCGCGAGCGATCTCGTTGGCGTGCTCCAGCTCGGAGGTACGCTCCTGGACACGGCCTTCCAGCTCCTCGTTCAGGCGCAGGACCTCCTTCTCGGCCCGCGACATCGATTCGTGGGCGCGCTTCATGGTCTGCAGCTGGCGGTTACGATCGCGAACGTTGCTGTAGAGGATGAAGGCGACCATCACGGCGATCAGGAAAATCATGCCGAGCGCGGTGGGAACCGCTTCCTCTGTGAATTCTTCGCTGAGGTAATCGGCGGTCGCGGTCGAGTCGACGTAGACTTCGATGGCGCCGGCAAAGCGGCCGTCCTTCATGACCGGCACGTAGGCCTCGACGACGTAGGGCACCTCCGAGCCGTAGCGATCCTTGAGCTCGCGGAACCCCTCCCTCTCCACCTTGGCGAAGGTGCGGCCCTGCTGGACCTCTGCGGCGAAGTAGGGCTTGGTGTTCTTGGTGCCCAGATCTTCGAAGCGGGAGGCGACGACGATGATGCCGTCCTGGTTGAAGAACTTGTAGCGGAACACGCCACCGGCCGTCGCGATGGCCGCGATCAGTGCCTGGTCTTCCTCGGAAATCGTCCCGTACTGGAAGGTGGCGTCGGCGTCGCTGAGGTTCTCGTTGACCACCTGGCCCCAGCGAACCGCCTGCTGGGTGGCCAGCTCCCGCAGCATCTGGTTGGAGAAGAACTGCAAGCCATACCAGACCGTCGCCACCGCGCCGACCAGGATGACAAAGAGCGCAAAGCCTAGACCGAAGTCCCTTCTATTCATGCCGAACATCGAGGCATTTCCCCTATCAAATCGCGACCGGCGTACACGGCCGCCATCCAGGCGACACCGCCAGGCCGCGCCGCTTCCTGCAGACTTTCCGCCAGCCTATTGCAGCCAGCGTTGCCCGGGAGGTATACACGTGAACTAGTAAAGCGAGAGTTAAGTTAAACGAATGTTCGCAATTGAAATACAATCGAAGTGGCGCG
Source organism: Kiloniellales bacterium (assembly GCA_030066685.1). Classification (NCBI taxonomy): domain Bacteria; kingdom Pseudomonadati; phylum Pseudomonadota; class Alphaproteobacteria; order Rhodospirillales; species Kiloniellales bacterium. The sequence goes on from JASJBF010000010.1 coordinate 96,729, forward strand.
CTTTTATTTGCGTTTGCCGCCGGATAAGGCAAATAACCTAAATTTTAGCTGGCTTTGTGAGATATCACGGGATCTGGCCCCGCTGGATCGGACCGCTGGACCCCGGCCTCAGCAGTCCTCCTTGCAGGCGGCCGAGCATTCCGGCGCCTTGCCGGACGTGGTCTCCAGGTCGTCCTTGAGCACGCGCAGGCAGCCGGACGCCTTGAAATGAACGCAGACGCTGATGCCGTTGTCCTTGCAGACGCGGCCAAGCTCGCCCTTCGAGCCTTCGCTCTTGAACCTTACGACGTCGCCGACGTTGACCGACATTCGCTCGAACCTCTTCGCGCGTTATTCTGGAGAGGGATCCGCTCTGGATGGACGCCCTGTAACGAAGCCGCAACCTACCGCTCAGAACCCTAACGAGATGCAAATCTGCATGCAGTTTGTCGCTTTTTTTGGGAGATATTCAGCGTTTCACCAGACTAGAAAAAAGCGCGACACCTCCGTCGGGTCAAGTAAAAGTCCGTACCGCGCGCAGGAGCCCCGGCCAGGCAAGGCTTTGGCGGACTGCTTCACGGGCCCGGCCGGCGGGATTGAGCGCCGGCACCGCCCGACGGAGCGCGATGACGTGCCGGGCGCAACGCCCCGTTGCCGGCGGCCGGTCCTCTCGAGCCGGTCCTCTCGAGCCGGTCCTCTCGAGCCGATCCTCTCGAGGTTGTCTCGAAGGCCGGGACCGAGTCCCGCCACACAGCCGGCGAGGCCGCTTGGCGGCGGGTCCGCGCCCGTTCGCTTGACACAAGAAACGATTTAATGAACGTCGGAGCATCATGTAAAGCCTAGGCTTTTACTTGGAGAATGCGCCGCAGCCGCCGTTTCCACAGCCGTCGCCCGCGCTTCCAGGAACCAAAATCCTCGGGGACTTAATGTCCAGTTAAGTACAGTTGGCTAGTCTCGGCCCGCTCGCCAGGGAAAGGTCTGTTTACTAAGGACTTCGACGAAACGACGCCCTGGTATTCGAACTTCAATCCGGAGACGGAAACATGAAAGGCAAATCAATCGCCATCGTGCTGGGCGTCCTCGCGATCGGCGCGGTTGCCGTTGGCGGCGGTTACAACTACATGATGGGCGGCGGCGGCAAGCGCGTGCTGTTCATCGACTCCTATCATGCGGGCTATGCCTGGAGCGACGGCATCACGGCCGGGATCCAGCAGGTCATGGCCGACAGCGGCGTCGAGCTCAGAATCCACCGCATGGACACCAAGCGGAACACCTCGGAAGAGTTCAAGAAGCAGGCGGCCCTCGAGGCCAAGGCCCTGATCGAGGAGTTCAAGCCCGACGTCGTCATCGCGACCGACGACAACGCGCAGAAGTACTTGGTCGTGCCCTACTACCGCGGCAGCGACCTGCCCTTCGTCTTCGCCGGCGTCAACTGGGATGCCAGCCCCTACGGCTATCCGGCCAGCAACGTCACCGGCATGGTCGAGGTCTCGCGGCCCGACGAGCTGGTCAACATCCTGCGCACCCTCTCGGGCGGCGTCAGCTTGGGCTCGCTCACCGGCGACACCGCGACCTCGCGCAAGGAGCACGCCTACTACGCCGACCAGATGAACTTCAACTTCGACAAGGCTTCCTACGTGAAGACCTTCGAGCAGTGGAAGCAGGAGTTCGTGCGGCTCCAGGACGAAGTCGACATGCTGTTCATGTATAACAACGCCGGCATCGAAGGCTGGAATGACGACGAGGCGATCCGTTTCGTCCGCGAGAACGCGCGCATTCCCAGCGGCTCGGTGCAGCCGTGGATGGCGCCCTACGTGCTGGTCGCCTACACCAAGAACGCCCAGGAGCAGGGCGAGTGGGCGGCCAAGTCCGCTCTGAAGATCCTGAACGGCACCTCGCCGTCCGCGATTCCGATGACCAAGAACAAGCGGGGCAACATGATCATCAACTCGCAGCTCGCGCAGCGGCTGCAGCTTGAGATCCCCGCCAGCTTGCTGAACTCGGCGGACGACATCCTCTAGAACGCCGGCAAGCGGTCGCTATCGCAGAGACCCCGCCCCGGATGTCCCGGGGCGGGGCTTTGCCGTTTCGGACCTTGCCGTCCGAAGCCGGCGAGGGGTTTGGGCGCGGTTTCTTCATCCCGCCGAGGTCCTTGGGCCAATTCGATTAACGGTGGCGCAAGAAATGCAGACTAAAATCGCCGTTAATCTTCAAGTCGGCTTCTGCTCCAGGCCGAGCGAAATTGGCGGACTTGCCAAACGGACTCGTCCAAAGACCTTGCTCCGAACGGTTCAGCAATGAATGCGATGAAACATCATGCCCGAGCGGTTGCCGCGACCGTCCTCCTCGTGTTCGCGGCGCCGGCCGCCCAGGCGGCCGACCTCACCTGGGCCGGCTGCGCCGGCTGGACGCCCGGCCTTGTGGAAGACCTGGCCGCCGCCTACACGGCTCAGAGCGGATTCTCGGTCACGGTGCAGGGCGGCGGTTCGACGCAGGGCATTCGAGATGTCGCTGCAGGTCGCGCCGAAGTGGGCTGCAGCACGCGGCACAAGGTCTCCAACCCGGACGAGAGGGGCGCTAAGCTGGTCACCGTCGGCTGGGATTCCCTCGTGGCCATCGTGCACCCCTCGAACCCGGTCACCCGGATCTCGAAGAGCGACCTGCAGGCCGTGCTCGAAGGCAAGATTACCCGCTGGAACGCGCTGGGCGGTCCCGATCTGCCCATAGAGGTCGTGGTCCGCGGCGATCCGGAGTCCGGGGTCGGCCTGCTTCTGCGCTCGATCCTCTTTGGCGATCCGAGACACGCCTTCGCCGACGGCGTTACCTCGAAGCCGGACTCCGCGGCGGTCGAGGCCGAAGTGGAACGCAATCCCGGCGCGCTTGCAGTGACGCTGGGCGGCCGGGTCGCGGCGCGACAAGTCAAGGCGCTCGGCTTGGGCAATGCAGTCTCCGGCTACGACACGATCGCCTCGGGCGGCTATCCGCTGGTCATCCCGATGTACCTCGTCGTGCCGAAGCGCGCGAGCGATGACGTCATGAACCTGCTCAAGCTGGTCAAGGGCAACGCCGGACAGCAGATCATCAAGTCCAAGGGCCTGGTCACCATGAAGGACGGCAAGGATCTCTTCGCCCGCTACCAGAAGAGCATCGCCGAGGCACGCAAGAACGCCGCCGAATGACCGCCGCGCGGTGAAGGTCCGTCGCCGGCTCCGCCGACGGGACCGCCCCTCCCCCCGTCTTTGCCGTCGCCTCTCCCGGGGCCGGCCTGACCCGCCCCCGCCGACGGGCCGCCTTCAGCCGGCTGCCGCGCATCGCGCCGGCGATCCGCGGGCCTCTGGCTGCGTTCCGGACCGGGCGCCACCGCCCCAACCGCGCGACCGCGTCCCATCCGCATGATCCGTGGAGAAATCATCTTGAGGTCTAGACGGCCCCTCATGCTGACCATTAGTCACAGAATTCATACAAGCTGAAGCAAATTATAGAAATAAACTATGCCGAATTACTTGAATATTGCGCCGGACTTTTTCTTGTCCGAAGATCCCAAGAACTTGCGGCGCCGAAGGGGGCGGGGGCCGAAACCTCCGCCATGACATCCTGACCTGGGGCGCCGCGAGGGTTCGGCGTCACTGGGAGGACATCGCCAATGCGGAATCTGGGAAAGCTTTCCCTCGTCTGCCTGGGCACCCTTGCCCTTGGTGGCTGTGGGACACGCCTTCAGACGGCCGAGCAGGTTCAGCCGGTCGGCAGCGATTTCCAGGCCGGGCTCTACGAGGGCTACGTCGAGCTCGCCCGCAGCGAGTTCGCCGAGGGCGACTACTTCGATTCCGATTCCTTCGCCGAGCGGGCCATCGCCTCCGCCAGGGGCGAGGCGGTCCTTCCCGAGGCCCTCGAGGCTCGGCGGCTGCCGACGCAGGAGGCCGGCCGTCTGGCCGAGGCCCGCGCCCGTCTGGTCGCAGCACTCGACGGCGGGGCCCGCGAAGGCGATCCGGCCGCGGCGGCGGAAGGCCAGGTCCTGTTCGACTGCTGGATGCAGGAGCAGGAGGAATCGCTGGAATCCGAGGATGCCGCGGCTTGCCGGGAGGGATTCTACCAGGTTCTCGCGACCCTCGAGGCCGGCGTCGCCGCCGCTCAGGCGGCAGCGGTCGAGACCGATCCGACGGTCATGGTGAAGGAGCTGGACGAGCCCGTCGCTTCCGCGGCCGCACCGCAGGGCGGCGAGGCGCCCGGCAGTCCCGGGACCTTCATCGTCTTCTTCGACATCGACACCGCTGCGCTCTCCCCAGAGGCGGAGGAGATCTTGGCCGAGGTGGTACGGGCGGCCAACGAGTCGAGTTCCGCCAAGATCCGGGCCGCCGGCCACGCCGACCTGGCCGGTCCGTCTGACTACAACGAGAGCCTCGCCAAGCGCCGCGCAGATGCGGTCGTGCAGTACCTGGTGCAGAGCGGCGTCGACAAGCTGCGGCTTGAGAGCGAGGGCTTCGGCGAGCGCAAACCGCTGATTCCGACTGACGAGGACGAGTTCCAGCTGCAGAACCGCCGGGTTGAAATCCAGTTCCTGACCGGGCCCGGCGCCGACTAGAGCCGCCTGCGTTCTTTCGAACGCAGATAAGCTGCTCCATCTATATGGAAAAGATCAAACTGCACTCAACCGAAGCCAATCGAGCGCCGTTAGATCCGGCCCCGCCGGCCGAGCGGTTCAGCCCCGGGCCACCTTCAGGTCGCCACCCAGCAGCCCCGCACCCGCGTGAGCCCGCTCCCAACGTTCTATGTAGTCGCGGGTCAACGGCACGCGGTCGACGGACTTGGCGACCTGGATCTGCACGACCATGTGGCCCTGGTGGCGGAAGGCGAGCTCGCTGCCGGACAGGTAGAACTCCCACATGCGGCAGAAGCGTTCGTCATAGAGCTGCGCCGCCCGGTCCCAGTTGGCCAGAAAGCGCTGCCGCCAGCGGCGCAGCGTCTCGGCGTAGTGCAGACGCAGAACCTCGAGGTCGGTGACCCAAAGCCCAGCCGCTTCGATCGGCGGCAGGATCTCGGACAGCGACGGCGTGTAGCCGCCCGGGAAGATGTAGCGGGCCAGCCAGGGATTCGTTGGGCAGGGCGGATCTCGCTGGGCGATGCTGTGGATCAGGGCGACTCCGTCGTCGGACAGCAGCTCGGCGACCTTGCGGAAGAAGCCCGGATAGTTCGGCAGGCCGACGTGCTCGAACATGCCCACCGAGACGATCCGGTCGAAGCGGCCGCTCTGCTGACGGTAGTCGCGCAGCGCGAAGTGGACCTGACGATCCAGACCCGCGCGCGCCGCCCGGGCCCGCGCATGGGCGAGCTGCTCCTCGGAGAGGGTGATGCCGGTCACCCGTGCCTGTGCGGTTTCCGCGAGATAGAGGGCGAGACCGCCCCAGCCCGAGCCGATGTCCAGGACCTCCTGGCCCGGCTCCAGCAGCAGCTTGGCGGCGATATGCCGCTTCTTGGCGAGCTGCGCCTGCTCCAGGTCGCATCCCGGCTCGGGAAAATAGGCGCAGGAATACTGGCGGTCGCGGTCGAGGAAAAGGTCGTAGAGCGACCCGGAGAGGTCGTAGTGGTGGGCGACGTTGCGCCGGGCCTGCGCCACCCCATTGATCTGCATAAGGCGTCGCCAAAGCAGCCTGAGCCGCTCCTGCGCCCGGTCGAGCCAGCCGGCGCTTCGATTGCCCAGGTTGCGGAGCAGCAGGTCGAGCAGGTCGTAGATACGGCCACCCTCGACGGTCAGCGTCCCGTCCATATAGGCCTCGCCCAGGCGAAGCCGCGGATTGAGAAGCAGGCGCCAGGGCAGAATCCTGTCGTGGAAGCGGATCGTGACCCTTGGCCCCCGGCCCGGATCACCAAGGCGATGCGTCGTGCCGAGGGCGTCGTGGATCGTCAGCTCGCCCTCTGTCACGAATCGCCGCAAGAGTCGTGCGAAGAGCATGGGCCGTCTCCCTTTCTTCCCTTTGCTCCGGCCCCACGGCCCTGCCGGCCGTGTGGATGGCATTTTACCTCGAAGGTCCCTGTCTTGGCAGCTAGACCTTTGGTACAAAGAGGCGTTTCCGCCAAGCGGACTACCAATTGATCCGTCTCAAGGCGGCGCGACCCTGATCTGCGTCAAAATTGTTTCAGGCGATTTTTCAGCGGAGGAGACGAGGTGTCGGCCATCATCGATCTGCTGCGGGAGGAGCACAGGAGCCTGGCCCGCCTGCTCAAGGCCCTGGAGCATCAACTCGAGGTCTTCGACCGCGGCGAGGTCCCGGACTACGAGGTGTTCAGCGGGGTCCTCGACTATTGCCAGACCTACTCCGACCGTTACCACCATCCAAAGGAAGACCTGGTGTTCGAGCGCTTGCGGCAGCGGAACCCGGCGGCGGTCGAGGCCTTCGGGGATCTGGAGGCTGAGCACGTCGCCCTGACCGAATCGACCCGCCGCCTGGCCGCCGCGGTGACGGCCGTGCTGGCCGAGGCGGAGATCCCGCGTGCCAACTTCGATTCCCTGGCGCGGAACTTCCTCGCCGACTACTGGGCGCACATGAGCAAGGAGGAGGAGGTCTTCTTCCCGGCGGCTCTGGACGCCCTGTCGGATGACGACTGGAAGGAGCTGGATGCCCGGGTCACCAGCCCCGAGGACCCGCTGTTCGGCGGCGCGGCGGAGGAGCGCTTCGGCCCGCTGCGGGCCCATCTCCTGGCCTGGGATGCGGAAACCAAGGCCGCCGAGGACTAGCCCGCAGCAGCCGGCTCCGGCAGGGCCGCCGCTGACGGCGCCCCTGCCGGAGGCTGCTTGCGAGGGCGCGACGCCCGGGGCGCCGCGCCCCTGACGTCACTGGCTGCCGAGGCTGGAATCGACGCCGGTGTCCGGCGCCGAGGGCTTGCGCTGCGGCAGCTGGCTGATGGCGCTGTTGGTCCTGTCCATCACGCGGAAGGACTTCTGACCGAGCACCTGGCCGGCTTCGCTGACGACCTGCACGTTCCAGAGGCCCGGCTGCAGGTTCACGCTGCTCCAGGTGCGCCAGGACGGCGAAGTGCCGATGTTCGTGTGGATCGTGGCGTGATGATGGTCGTCCCGGGTCCACACGAAAGCCACGCTGGTGGGCGCACCCTGGTTCTTGATCCGGGCGAAGGCGAAACCGCGGCGGTCGGCGCTGGAGAAGCCGTCCACCGGGTCGGCCGGCTCGCGTTCGCTGATCCCCCGGGTCAGGACGAAGTCGCTGATCTCGGGCATCTCGGCCGCCTGGCCGGGCTGCCAGGCCGCGGTGGCCGCAACCAGTGCCGCGGCCAGGGTCAGGATCCATGTTCCCTTGCGGGGCTCGGCCCCGGGGGCCTTGCGGGACCCCGGGCCCCGCAGACTGCAAAGAATCGATCTCATGCTCGCAATTCCGTTTCAGTTGATTTCGATCTTGGACGTATAGGTGCCGCCCCTGGACGTCGGGGCGTAGGAAAGGCGTTCGGTCAGCTGCCGAGAAGCAGCCAGCCGATCAGCCCAAAGAGGATGGTCAAGACGACGAGGTTGCCGAGCGAGAAAGTGGGGAAGCGATGGCGGTCCATCGCTCGGCGCGCGGCGCTGCGTCGTTCGCGTCCGCCGATTATGGCCAGGTAGAAGCGGCCGAAAGGCGTCGGCAGGCTGAAGCGAAAGTCGACCGGGTGGTTGTCCCAGGGGTTCTTCTCCGCGGCGGCGCGGATCGCACGCTCCTGCTCGGCGGATAGCGAGTCCCGCACGTCGGGCGCCAGCACGCGCATGAACTGTTCGGCTCTGACTTCACCCATCAGCATGAGGGTCTTGTCCCTGATCTCACCCCGGTTTCGCCCCTAGGGTCTCGATGGGCCCTGGCGGGTCTCCACTTTTCGGGGTATGACCGAACGTCTAGCCGAGTCCCAGTTAAGAACGGGTTTAATGCCGCCCAGGACCCGCCCCAAGACGCGGCTTTGTCACAGCGCGGCGCCGTCTTCATCTTGTCCGCAACACTGGTTAATGTGCTTTAAAATTGGGCAGGTGCCTGCGGGGGAGCGAAACCATGGCTGCACGGGCAGAAGAGCTTAAAGCCAACCTTCTGGAGCGCGTTCTCAAGCGGGTCCACGACCGCATGGATCCGGACCGGCAGGCCGCGGTGGAGGCCTTCGTCCGGGGGTTCTACGCCCATGTCCCGCCGGTCGACCTAGTCGACGTCAGCGCCGACAACCTCTACGGCGCAGCGCTCGCCATCTGGAGCTTCGCCCAGAAGCGTCCGGCCAAGGGCCCCAAGATCCGTACCTATAGTCCACGGCTCGAGGAGCACGGCTGGCGCTCCTCTCACACGATCGTCGAGATCGTGAACGACGACATGCCCTTCCTCGTCGACTCGGTGTCGGCCGAGCTGAACCGGCTCGACGTGGAGGTCTACCTGGTCATCCATCCGATCATGGCTGCCGAGCGCGACGCCAAGGGCCGGCTCCTGGGCCTCCACGAGGTCGGCCAGGCGCCGGAGGGCGCGGCCCGCGAATCCCTGATGCACATCCAGATTTCCGAGCAGCCGCCCGAGCGCCACGAGGAGATCGAGAAAGGCCTCAGCCGAGTGCTGGCCGACGTCCGGGCGGCGGTCGAAGACTGGCAGGAGATGCGCGGGCTCTGCCAGGACATCATCGACGAGCTCGAGAAGAGCCCGCCGCCGCTGCCGAAGGCGGAGATCGAGGAAGGCCTGGCCTTCCTCAAATGGCTGAACGACGATCACTTCACCTACCTCGGCTACCGCGAGTACGTCTTCGAGGGACGGGGTGGCGACAAGCCGATCGCGGCGGTCACGCCGGACAGTGGCCGCGGTGTCCTGCGCAACGAGGAGGTCCACGTCTTCGACGGGCTGCGCACCAAGGGCGCGGTGCCCCAGGACGTTCTGCACTTCCTCAAGGAACCCTCGCTGTTCCGGATCACCAAGGCGAACCGGATGTCGACGGTGCACAGGCGGGTCCATCTGGACACCATCGCGGTCAAGTGCTTCGACGAGAAGGGCAAGGTGACCGGCGAGCGGCTCTTCGTCGGGCTGCTGACCTCGGTCGCCTATTCGCGCAGCCCCATGGCGATCCCAATCCTGCGCCAGAAGGTCTCCAACGTGATCGGCCTGGCCGGCTTCGATCCGCGCAGCCACGACGGCAAGGCCCTGCTCCACATCCTGGAAAACTACCCGCGCGACGAGCTGTTCCAGATCGGGGCCGCCGAGCTGCACGACATCGCGATGGGAATCCTGCACCTGCAAGAGCGCCAGCGCATCTCGCTCTTCCTGCGCCGAGATCCCTTCGAACGCTTCGTCTCCTGCCTGGTCTATGTGCCGCGCGACCGCTTCGACACCAATCTGCGGCTGCGCTTCCAGCACCTGGTCGCCGCCGCCTTCGAGGGCGAGATCACCGCCTTTTATACCCACCTGACCGACGCCGTCCTGGCCCGCCTGCATCTCATCGTGAAGACCGTGCCGGGCCGGATCCCGGAGGTCGACCTGGCGGCGCTGGAGCAGAGCCTGAACGAGGCCGCGCGCTCCTGGGAGGACCACCTGGAGGAGGCGCTGATCGAGGACCGCGGCGAGGAGCAGGGGATCCGCTGCGTCCGCCGCTTCGGCAGCGCCTTCTCGGCCGGCTACCAGGAGCACTTCACCGCCCAGACCGCGGTCGTCGACATCCGCCAGGTCGAAGCGACCCTGGCCAGCGGCGATATGGCGATGAACCTCTACCGGCCGATCGAGGCCGAGGAGCACCAGGTCCACTTCAAGACCTTCATGGCCGGCCCGAAGGTCGCCCTGTCGGACATCCTGCCGATGCTGGAGAACATGGGGCTCAGGGTGGTCGGCGAGGTGCCCTTCGACGTGCGGCCGCGCGACCGGGTGCACCCGGTTTGGATCCACGACTTCGAAATCGAGACCGAGGACGGCGCGCCGATCAACCTGTCGAAGGTGAAGGGGTCCTTCCACGACGTCTTCGGCCGCGTCTGGCGCGGCGAGATGGAGAACGACGGCTTCAACAAGCTGGTTCTGCGGGCCGGCCTGACCGCGCGCGAGGTCCAGGTCCTGCGCGCCTGCTGCAAGTACCTGCGCCAAGCGCAGATCCCCTTCAGCCAGACCTACATGGAAGAGACCCTGAAGAACAATCCCCAGGTCGCCCGCTGCCTGGTCGATCTCTTCGTGGCGCGTTTCGACCCGAGCCGCGCCCAGGATGGCCGGGACCAGCGGATCCAGAAGATCGTCGCCGAGATCGAAGCCCTGCTCGAAGAGGTGAGCAACCTGGACGAGGACCGGATCATCCGGCGCTTCCTCAACGTGATCCAGTCGACCCTCAGGACCAACTTCTTCCAGCCGGACGCCGAAGGCGGCCACAAGTCCTACATTTCCTTCAAGCTCGACTCTCGCAACCTCGAGGAGCTGCCACTGCCCCGCCCCTTCCGGGAAATCTTCGTCTATTCGCCGCGCATCGAGGGCGTCCACCTGCGCTTCGGCATGGTTGCGCGCGGCGGCCTCAGGTGGTCCGACCGGCGCGAGGACTTCCGCACCGAGATCCTGGGCCTGGTCAAGGCCCAGCAGGTCAAGAACGCGGTCATCGTGCCGGTCGGCTCCAAGGGCGGCTTCGTGGTCAAGCGGCCGCCGGCGCCCGAGGCCGGGCGCGAGGCTTTCCTGGAGGAAGGCATCGCGTGCTACAAGACCTTCATCCGCGGCTTGCTCGACATCACCGACAACCTCAAAGCCGGCAAGCTGGTGCCGCCGGACGCGGTGGTCCGGCACGACCGGGACGATCCCTACCTGGTGGTCGCCGCCGACAAGGGCACCGCGACCTTTTCGGACATCGCCAACGGCGTCTCGGTCGACTACGGCCACTGGCTGGACGACGCCTTCGCCTCGGGCGGCTCGGCCGGCTACGACCACAAGAAGATGGGCATCACCGCCCGCGGCGCCTGGGAATCGGTGAAGCGCCACTTCCGCGAGCTGGGCAAGGACATCCAGAACGAGGACTTCACCTGCGTCGGCGTCGGCGACATGTCGGGCGACGTCTTCGGCAACGGCATGCTGCTGTCCAAGCACATCAAGCTGCTCGGCGCCTTCAACCACCTGCACGTCTTCGTCGACCCGGACCCCGATCCGGCCAAGAGCTGGGCCGAGCGCAAGCGGCTTTTCGACACGCCGGGCACGGCCTGGACCGACTACGACGCCAAGCTGATCTCCAAGGGCGGCGGGGTCTTCGACCGCAAGGCCAAGTCGATCAAGCTCTCCCCTGAGATCAAGGCCTGCTTCGGGATCGAGGCCGACCAGCTGCCGCCCAACGACCTGATCCGCGCGATCCTGACCGCCGAGGCCGAGCTGCTGTGGTTCGGCGGAATCGGCACCTACATCAAGGCACGCCAGGAGACCCACGCCGAAGCCGGCGACCGGGCCAACGATGCGCTCAGGATCGACGCCGCCGAGGTCCGCGCCAAGGTCATCGGCGAGGGCGCCAATCTCGGCATGACCCAGAAGGGCCGCATCGCCTTCGGCATGGCCGGCGGGCGCTGCAACACCGATTCCATCGACAACTCGGCCGGCGTCGACTGCTCGGACCACGAGGTCAACATCAAGATCCTGCTCGGCGAGATCGAGGAGGCCGGCGACCTGACCCGCAAGCAGCGCGACCAGCTGCTGGAGAAGATGACCGACGAGGTCGCCGAGCTGGTGCTGCGCGACAACTACCTGCAGTCCCAGGCGATCACCGTGACCCACCTGCTGGGCGCGCACTTGCTGGACCGCCTGGCCCGCTTCATGCGCAGCCTGGAACGCGCCGGCCAGCTCGACCGGACGATCGAGGCGCTGCCCGACGACGAGACCATCGAGGAGCGCATGAAGGCGGGGATCGGCCTGACCCGGCCGGAGATCTCGGTCCTGCTGTCCTACGCCAAGATCGTGCTCTACGACGAGATCCTGGCGTCCGACCTCCCGGACGACCCCTACCTGCAGCGCGACCTGATCGACTACTTCCCGCAGCCCCTGCGCAAGAAGTACGCCAAACCGATCAAGGCGCACCGCCTGCACCGCGAGATCAAGGCGACGGTCGGGACCAACGCCATGATCAACCGGGTCGGGGTGACCTTCATCTACGAGGTCAAGGAGAAGACCGGCATGCCCGCCGCTGACATCGCGCGGGCTTACTTGATCAGTCGCGAGATCTTCGGCATGGAGGAGACCTGGGACGCCATCGAGGCCCTGGACAACAAGGTCCCGGCGCAGCTTCAGGCCAACATGCTGATGGAATGCGGCCGCCTGATCGAGCGCGGCACGGTCTGGTTCCTGCGCGAGGCCGGCTACCCGCTGGACATCTCCAGCCAGATCGAGCGCTACGGCGCCGGCGTGCACGAACTCTCGGAGAACCTCGACCAGGTGATCAGCGAGGCCGACGAGAGGGTGCTCGCCGAGCGCGCCGCAGGCTACCAGCGTCAGGGCGCGCCCGAGGACCTCTCCCGCCGCATCGCCAGCCTGGGGCTGCTGGTGCCGGCCTGCGACATCGTCCGGATCGCGCTGGCCGCCGAGCTGCCGGTCGAGCGGGCCGCCCGGACCTATTTCTCGATCGGCGCCCGCTTCGGCTTCGACTGGCTGCGCCGGGCCTCGGGCCAGCTGCCCACCGACACCGCCTGGGACAAGCTGGCGGTCACGGCCATCGTCGACGACCTCTACGGCCACCAGGGCGAGCTGACCGGCCGGGTGCTGGAGGCCGCGACGGGCAACGGCAAGACCGACGGCCTGATCGAGGCCTGGGCCGAGGCGCGCCGGCCCCTGGTCGCCCGCACCGACCAGCTGGTCACCGAGCTCCAGGCCACCGGCACCCCGGACTTCGCCATGCTGGCCGTCGCCAACCGCCAGCTGAAGTCCCTGGTCGGGAGCTAGCGGCGCCTCTCGCGGACGGCTTGCAATCGAGTGCCTGGAGACCACACCATGGACTACGAGGCGATCGCGGTCGCGATGATGGCCGAAGGACACTGTAACTTCACGGTTGACGGGGCCCTGTTCGAGGAACTCCTTGCCGGCCGCGAACTTGCCGAGCTGCTTCACAGCGAGGAGGTCGTCCAGGAGCTTGATGGCCTTGCGCGCAAGTTCGAGGCCCTCGGCAAGGCCGGGTTCTGCGAGCACATCAGGGCGCTTTACGGGCCGGGAGGCTCGAAGCTGGCCAACCTGGTCTCCGGCTAGGGCATTACATCCGATCAGATGGAGTCGCTTTGCGATCCATCTGGCCGGATGTAATGCCCGACTCTAGAGTGTTAGCGCACTACTCCCGGCCAGACGCAACTGCGTCTGATCGGGAAGTGCGCTAGCTCGGACCGCCCGCGACCCTCTGCTCCGCCTCCGGCAGGTCTGTCGGGCCGTGGTTGATCCGAGGGCCGAGGCCAGCGCTCGCCCTTCACGATATTCAAAGGATTTCTTTGGAAGCTGGCCGGCGCTCGACGTTTGGGTCGAGCGGCTTCCAGGAGACGGCCTCATGTTCGGCATTTCTCTCGGCAAGGACCCGAAGGCCGATGGCGCGCTCGTCGTCGCCCGGCTCAACGCCCGCGCACAGCCTATGGACCGCTACGAGGTTTACGAGGAGGGCCTGACCGAGATGCTGGAAAGCCGCGACTTGGGCGAAGTTTCAGGCGGCGGGACCCAGATGACCGAGGACGGCGAGATCGCCTACTGCGAGATCGAGATCGTCCTCCCGGCCCTGTCCGACACGGCGCTCGACGAGCTGCGGCACTGCCTCGAGGCCTTGGGTGCGCCCAAGGGCTCGGCCTTCATCCTGGAGCCGGACGGCCGGGAGGTCGCCTTCGGCCTGAACGAGGGGCTGGCGGTCTATCTCAACGGCACCGATCTGCCGGACGAGGTCTACGAGACCTGCGATCTCGATACGATCTACGACGAGTTCGGCAAGCTGCTCGACACCCGGGGCCGGGTGCAGAGCTGCTGGCAGGGCCCCACCGAGACCGCACTCTATCTCTACGGTCCCTCCTGCGATGGGATGCGCGCCGCGATCCGGCCCTTTCTCGACAGCTATCCGCTCTGCCAGAAGGCACGGCTGGTGCAGATCGCCTGAGCGCCAAGGCTCGCGTCACGGCTGGAAGCCGACGCGACGCCCGCGCCCGCCGTCTTCGATTAGGCCAGCCGCACCGCGGTGCCGTTGGCGCTGACCATGAGCATGGAATCGCCGATGGTCTCGTAGTCCAGGTCGACGGCGAGGATCGCGTTGGCGCCCAGCGTCTCGGCGGCTTCGACCATGTCGGCCATGGCCGCGTCCTTGGCGCCCTGCAGCGCCTTCTCGTAGCCGCCGGCCCGGCCGCCGACCACGTCGCGGACCCGGGCGAAGAAGTCCCGGAACATGTTGGCGCCGACGATGGCGTCGCCGCTGACCACGCCCAGGTATGCGCCGACCCGGCGGCCTTCGATGGAATCCGTCGTCACCACGATCATCGCGTCATCTTTCCGCTGTTGTATGCCTTCGGTCGCAGGCCGAAGATACACAGCTTGTGGGGCTCCAACAAAGCTGCTAGCCGGAAGCCAGCGAAGTGGCAGGGGGCGAGGGCGCATGACGGCAGTGGCGGGCGCGGACCTTAAGACCAGCAAGGGCGCCATCGCGGCCTGGTGCCTCTTCGACTGGGCCAACTCGGCCTTCCCGACCGTGATCATCACCTTCGTCTTCGCCCAGTACGTGACCAAGGCGGTTGCGCCCGACGAGATCGCCGGCACTGCAGCCTGGGGCCAGATGATCAGCCTCTCGGCGCTGGGCATCGCAATCCTGGCGCCGATCCTGGGCGCAATCGCCGACCACAGCGGCCGCCGCAAGCCCTGGATCCTCTTCTTTTCCCTGGCCTGCCTGGCGGTCGGCAGCGGCCTCTGGTGGATCCTGCCCGAGCCCGGCTATCTGCTCCCGGCCCTGGTCCTGGTCGCGATCGCCAACGCCGCCTTCGAGTTCGGCCAGGTCTTCTACAACGCCATGCTGCCGGACCTGGCGCCGCGGCGGCTGCTGGGCCGGATCTCGGGCTGGGCCTGGGCCTGCGGCTACGCCGGCGGCATCGCCTGCCTGGTCATCTGCCTGCTGGCCTTCGCGCTGCCGGAGGAGCCGATCCTGGGTCTCGACACCGAGACCTACGAGCAGGTGCGGATCACCGGTCCCTTCGTCGCCCTCTGGTACCTGATCTTCGCCCTGCCCATGTTCCTTCTGACCCCGGACCGCCCGGCAGAGCGGATCTCCGCCGTAAAGGCGGTCCGGCAGGGCCTCGGCACCTTGCTGGGCACCTTCCGGCAGCTGCGGCGCTACGGCAACATCGCGCGCTTCCTGCTGGCGCGCCTGTTCTACATCGACGGGCTGAACACGCTCTTCGCCTTCGGCGGGATCTATGCCGCCGGCACCTTCGGCATGGACTTCAAGGAGATCCTGTTTTTCGGGGTCCTGCTCAACGTCACCGCGGGCCTGGGCGCGGTCGCATTCGCCTGGTTCGACGACTGGTTCGGCTCGAAGCTCACGATCCTGGTCGCGGTCGCCGCCCTGACGGTCTTCGGCGGCGCGATCTTGCTCGTCGAGGGCAAGCTCTGGTTCTACGTCCTGGGCTGCGTGATCGGGATCTTCATCGGGCCCGCCCAGGCCGCCAGCCGGACCATGATGGCGCGGCTGGCGCCGCCCCACATGACCACCGAGATGTTCGGGCTCTTCGCCTTCTCCGGCAAGGCGACCGCCTTCATGGGGCCGGCACTGGTCGCAGCGGTGACCGATCTCACCGACAGCCAGCGGATCGGTATGTCGACGATCCTGGTCTTCTTTCTGGTCGGTTGGCTCTTGATGCTGCCGGTCAAGGAACCGCGCGAATGAGCCCGGCGCCGGCTTCCGGCGCCCGCCTCAGGTGAGCGAGCCCTGAGGCTTGGATGCCAGGGCCTCGGCGGTTTCCCGCGAGCGGTCCCGGCCGGTCGCGATCAGGCCGCGCAGGGCCCGGACGAGGCGCTTTCCGCTTTCCGCAAAGGCCTGGGCGCGGAGGCGCCGGCCGCGCTGCAGCATGGTCTGGATCTCGGCGTGGCTCGGGACCTCAACGGCCCGGTTTGGCTTGATATAGGGATTCATCTTGCGTCCTCCGGAACGGGATGGGGGCCTGCCTCGCCTGCCGCCTTCGCTGATGCAGCATATATGACTATTGATCTCTGATAAGTTAATTGGCGAAATGGGCATAGCACTTATGCTGAAATGGAATGAATGAGAGGGCACCTTGGACCGCCTTCTGGAGCTCGAGGTCTACGTCCGGGTGGTCCACGCCGGCAGCTTCACCGCCGCCGGGCGCGACCTCGGCCTCAGCCCCTCCGCGGTCAGCAAGCAGATCGGCCGGCTGGAGGACCGCCTCGGCGTGCGGCTCCTCAACCGCACCACCCGCAGGGTCGCCATGACCGGCGAGGGCGCCGCCTTCTTCGAGCACGCCAAGCGGATCGTCGCCGACCTCGACGAGGCCGAGCAGGCCCTGTCGCATCTCAGCGCCGCGCCGCGTGGCCTGCTCCGGGTCAACATGCCGGTAACCTTCGGGCAGTTGATCCTGGCCCCCCTGATCCCCGAGTTCCTGCGCCGCTACCCCGACGTCGAGGTCGAGATCACCGTCAACGACCGCCTGGTCGACCTGGTCGAGGAGGGCATGGACCTCGGGATCCGCATCGGTGCGCTCAAGGACTCCAGCCTGATCGCCCGCAAGCTGGCGTCCAGCCGCCGGGCGGTCTGCGCCGCGCCACGCTACCTCAAGGGCGCCGGGACGCCGCGCCGGCCGGCGGACCTCGCCGGCCACAACTGCCTGGTCTACACCTATCGGACTTGGCGCAACGACTGGCCCTTCCGCAGCGCGGAGGGCAGCGAGACGGTGCACGTCACGGGCAGCTTTTCGGCCAACAACGCCGAGATGCTGCGCCAGGTCGCCCTGGGCGGCGGCGGGATCATCATGTTGCCGATCTGGCAGGTCCGCGACGACCTGCTGTCGGGGCGCCTGGTCGAGCTGCTGCCAGACTACAGCTCGCCCGACGCCGACATCCACGCGGTCTACCCGCAGACCCGCTACCTGGCGCCGCGGGTGCGGGCCTTCGTCGACTACCTGGCGCTCGAGTTCGCCGCCATGGCGCGGACCTGGGGGGCCGGCGCCTGAGCCGGCCCGGTCAGGCCACGGTGGGCGGGAAGTCCGGCTGCCAGGTCTCCTGACCGTCTTCGGGCTGGGTCTCGCGCTTGGCTTGGGAGCGGATATAGCCGACGAAGACCGAGGCGCCGCGTCCCAGGGCCTCGGAGCGCAGCTGCCGGCTGCGGTCCATCTTGCGCCGAAGCGCGGCGTCGCCGGGGTGCCGGAAGGCGTCGTCCTGCTGCCTGTCTGCCGTCATCGCCTGCCCTCCCGAGGTTTCGAGGTATCAGGCGTCTGTCTTTAGGCCTAATTCATGAAGGATTACATAATAAAGCGAATAAAACCTTCGCTAAGCATGTAATGCTTGGAAGAAAAACAGTATTCCCGAACAGAGACCTGCTCAAATCTGCCCTCAGTGCCGGAAATGCCGCATGCCGGTGAAGACCATGGCCAGGCTGGCCGCGTCGGCGGCGGCGATGACCTCGTCGTCGCGGATCGAGCCGCCCGGCTGGATCACCGCGGTGGCGCCGGCCTCGACCGCCACCAGCAGGCCGTCGGCGAAGGGGAAGAAGGCGTCGGACGCGACCGCCGCGCCCTCGGTGCGCGAGGCCGTCTCGCCCGCCGCCTCGGCGGCGTCGCGGGATTTCTGGGCGGCGATATGCGCGGCGTCGACCCGGCTCATCTGCCCGGCGCCGATGCCGACCGTGGCGCCGTCCTTGGCGTAGACGATGGTGTTTGACTTGACGTGCTTGGCCACCCGGAAGGCGAAGATCAGATCGGCCAGCTCCTCTTGGCTCGGCTGCCGCTTTGTCACGACCTTCAGGTCGCCCGGCAGGATCCGGCCGGCATCCCGGCCCTGCACCAGATAGCCGCCCGACAGGGCCTTGATCGTCAGGCCCGCCGCCGCCGGGTCCGGCAGGCCCTCGGTCAGCAGCAGGCGCAGGTTCTTCTTGCGCGCGAAGGCTGCCTTCGCGGCCTCGTCCGCGCCGGGCGCGATCACCACCTCGACGAAGAGCTCGGCGATCTCCGCCGCCGTGTCCTGGTCCAGCGGCCGGTTGGCGGCGACGATCCCGCCGTAGGCGCTGACCGGATCGCAGGCCAGGGCGCGGCGGTAGGCCTCGTGCAGGCTCGCCGCCTCGGCCACGCCGCAGGGGTTGGCGTGCTTGATGATGGCGATGGCGGGCTGCTCGAACTCGGCGGCCAGCTCGAAGGCGGCGTCGGTGTCGTTGAGGTTGTTGTAGCTCAGCGCCTTGCCCTGGACCTGGGTCGCCGCCGCGACGCCGGGGCGCGGCGCCACCGGGCCCGAGAGCGCGGCGTAGAAGGCCGCCTGCTGGTGCGGATTCTCGCCGTAGCGCAGGCTCTGCAGCCGCCGGCCCGAGATCAGCAGGCTCTCCGGCAGGCTCTCGCCCTCCTGCTCGGCCAACCAGTTGGCGATGGCGCTGTCGTAGGCCGCGGTGTGGGCGTAGACCTTGCCGGCCAGGCGCCGGCGCAGCTCAAGCGAGGTGGCGCCCTGGTTCCGGTCCTGTTCCTTTAGCAGGGCCGCATAGTCGCCGGGGTCGACGACCACGGTCACCCAGTCGTGGTTCTTGGCCGCGGCGCGCAGCATCGCCGGGCCGCCGATGTCGATGTTCTCGATGCAGGTCGGGAAGTCGGCGCCCGCGGCCACGGTCCGGGTGAAGGGATAGAGGTTGACCACCACCAGGTCGATCGGCGCGATCTCTTGTTCCGCCATGGCCGCGCGGTGGCCCTCCAGATCCCGCCGGGCGAGGATGCCGCCGTGGATCTTGGGATGCAGGGTCTTGACCCGCCCGTCCATGATCTCGGGGAAGCCGGTGTGGGCCGAGACCTCGGTCACCTCGACCCCGGCCTCCGTCAGCGCCTTGGCCGAGCCCCCGGTCGAGAGGATCTCGACGCCGCGGGCGGCCAGTTGCTTGCCCAGCCCGGCCAGCCCAGTCTTGTCCGAGACGGAGATCAAAGCGCGGCGGATTGGAAGGTCTTCGGGTGTCTCTGACATCTCTGGCTCGCGGCTGTCCGGTGGGGAAAGCGGTCGCGCGGCGACCGACGCCAGTGCTTTACGGAGGCGCGCGGACGCGGTCAAGCGATCAGCGACCCTGGATGCGAAGGCTTGCCGAAAACGCCGATCTGACGGCTCCGTGGTCAGGCCTCGGAGCTTACATCGAGCTCGGTGAGCGCCGTGAGCTTCCGGATTTCAGGAGGCAGTGATGGCAGCCGATCGCCCGCAAACAGAATGAGCTAAGGCCTTGAACGGCTCCGGTTCGTCACATC
This sequence comes from Kiloniellales bacterium, assembly GCA_030066685.1. Classification (NCBI taxonomy): domain Bacteria; kingdom Pseudomonadati; phylum Pseudomonadota; class Alphaproteobacteria; order Rhodospirillales; species Kiloniellales bacterium. The sequence continues at coordinate 116,077 of JASJBF010000010.1, forward strand.
ACATGAAGATCGTACATCCGGACGGAGAGACCGCCGTCGACCTCCGTGATCCAGACCTGCAGGGTCAGGTCGCTTTGCCCCTCCTGTGCGGTCCAGACTGGGATGTAGGCGATCTTCGTGTCCGGCACGAGATCGTGGTCGACGACCTCGGCCAAGGCGGCCGCCTCGTCCGGCAGCTCCACGATCCGGTCAGGATAGGACTCCACCGCTTCCCGGACTTCGGAAGCCGTCAAGCTCACAACACGGCCCGCCCTGACCAGGCCGTCGAAATTCCGACTCGCCAGTTCACGGACGAGATCCTGGATTGCTTCGAACTGCCGCCGCTCGATCATTCTGTGTGCGCCCTGCCTTCACCCTCTGCTCTCACCAGAGGGCTCTCTCCGACGTCGGAAAACTGCCCGCTGGGCAGCGGTCCTTCGCGCCCTGCCGAGTTGGCTTGGGCGCCGCCGATGGCATCCCTCCGCGGAAGCGCCGTTGCGGGGCCGGCTAGGCTTTCGCCAGCAACGCCTTGGCCCTGGCGGGAGGCTGCCAGCCGCCCGCCTGCATCTTCTTCATCAAAGGTCTGGCGTACCGCTTGAAGTTTTCGACGTCTTCTTGGGATGCGTTGGTCTTCAGCCATCGAATTTCACGCTCGATGACGCCGAATGCTCGCGGGTTCTCGCCCAAGAGATATAGACCTGCCGCCGCCAAGTGGGAACTGATCAGATCTTCGTTCTCGAGGTTGTGCGTGACGATCGACTCGAGCGTGCTGTGCTTCTCCAGGAAGCGGATCCCGCGCTTCTCGATGATGTCGGCAACCAAGGGTGTGAGCTCGCGCATGTCCTTTTGCGTCCGAAACGACCAGAAGCCACGGGGGAAGGACCTGTATCGCCGGCTCTTGGGCAGCAGCGAGGTGAGATATTGTCTGACTGCTTGGGGTTTGAAGGGTTCCGGCTTCTGTTTCATGAGCTCGTCGAACAACGCCCCAAGGTCCTTGTGAAGATTGTAGACCAGGGGGTGAATCTGGACCTTTGTCTTCTCTCGGCGTGGTCGGACTGCCGCGAGCGAGATCACGCCAGTAACGCCCTCCGCGATCTCCCGCGTGAAGCGCCCGTCCCTGCGCTTTTTGAAGCCCAGCGCGTCGAACGGCTTGGCAAAGGCCGCGACGACTTGATTGACGGTTAGGGAACTCATGGCCGCTCATCCATTCGAGACGGACAGCATAGAGTTCAATCGATTAACGAAGCATGGAGCCGGATCCGGCGCCGGACCTGCGGTCGCCTCACCCGCCGCGGCACACTGACCTTCGTCTCACTCCTGCATCCAGTCGAGCGCCTGGCGGAAGACGGAGCTCAGGTTTGCGCCTGGACCGGGCTCGTCCGGCGTCTCCAGAGCGTGGCCGCCGCCGACGATTCGGACGACGCGCAGTGGCTTGCTGGCGATCAGCCGGCGCGCCGTGATCTCTTCGATGCCGTCGGCGCTGATCTCCTCGTCCGCGGTCCCATAGGCGACGAAGACCTCGGCGTCGCTCGCCGCGAGGTCCTCCGCGGGGCAGGCGACGCCGAAGGTGGACCAGAACTTCGGGGTCTGCCCCGCGATGAGGCCGTCGGCCGGGGCCCCGCCGGAGAAGACGGCGCGGAAGCGGTTCTCCAATTCGGACACTGCCGCGGCGACGCCTCGCTGCCGGGCTTCGCCGCGCGCCTCGGCGTTCTCGCGCAGCCACTCGCGCCGCACGACAACCAACATGTCGTCGATCAAGTTACAGCCAAAGCCGGAGATGAATGCGATGTGACTCACGTCGTCGCGCCGGCGCGCGAGATAGGCGGCGGTGACCGCGCCCTCCGAGATGCCGAGCAGGCGGATCGGTGCGCCGCTGACGGCGGGGTGGGCGCGCGCCGCATCGATCGTCGCGGTGAGGGCAGCCGCCCAGCTCTGGAGCCCGTGTCGCCTGAGGAAGGTCTCGGGGCAGCCGGCCATGCCGCCGCCGGTGCGCTCGCTTTCCGGGGCCACGCCTGGCTTCTCGGCGACCATCACGGCGTAGCGGCCCGCGGACAGCCGGTAGAGCTCTTTTTGTCCTATCCAGCCGCTCGGTTCACCGTTCTCGTTTCTCCGGAAGACGGGCGCGCAACCCGACCCCTGAACCATGACCAGCAGCGGCTTCGGCGGTCCGGCGGCCGGCGCGAGGTAGTATCGGCGCGCCGCGCCGTCGGAAAGCGAGGCCGTGAAGGGCTGAAACGGCGCGACCTCCGCGGCCGTTTCCTCGGCCGCGGCGGCCTGTGCCGAGAGTGTGAGAAACAGGAGGCAGCACACTGAAGCACGCCAGAACGCGCGGTGCCGTGAGGCTGGCCTCCGAGGCGGGCGTGACACCGTCACCCGCCGCGCGGAACCTCGCGGCGCAGGGCCCATTTCACCAGCGCGCCCTCGGCCTCGGTGGTGCCGCGGGCGACGATCTGCTGGCAGCGCCGGGGCTGGCCCCGCTCGCCCAGGTAGACGCCGTCCTCCAGGGCCAGGGTCGCGCCGCGCAGGCGCAGGCGCCAGCCGCCGCCCTTGGGCAGGCGCAGCAGGACCGCGTCGCCGGTCTGCAAAAGGCTGGCCTGGACCCCGGGGTGCAGGTGGAAGCGCAGGGCGAAGTCCAGCCCGCCGGAGGCGCCGCCCTCCAGGCGGTCCTCGCCGCGCAGGTCCTCGCCGCTCTCGGCCAGGAAGAGCCGGCGGTGGTGGAGCAGGCCGTGGGGCGCGGCGTAGCCGTCGTGGCTGAGTTCCAGCCAGATCCCGCCCTCGCCCTCCTGGCGCCGGCAGATCACCGTGCCCGGCCGCCGCCCCAGGCCGCCGCTGGTCAGGACCGCCGAGGAGTTGGTCTCGGCGACGATCAGGGTCGAATGGGCCGAGGTGCCCCGGGCTGCCGTCGCCAGGGCGTCGTCGGCCTCGAAGGTGCCGCAGTTCACGATCAGGCGCTCGCGCCCGACGCTCATCTCGAAGGACAGGGTGCCGGCGTGGGCGCGCCGGTCGTAGGCCGGCTCCGGCGGCGCGCCGGCGTCGACCAGGACCAGGCTGCGCCCGGCCTGCAGGCGTTGGAAGCCGCTCTGCGGTGCCGACATCAGGGGCTTGCTGCGCCGGCTGGCGCGCTGCAGCAGGCTGTCGATCAGCCAGGACGCCTCCTCGTTGCCGCCGTTGAAAAGGGCCAGCCCGCCGTCGCCGTGGCGCAGCAGGCGCAGCACGGCGGCCATGCGCTCGACGGCGAGCTGCAAGTCCGGGGGCACCGGCACCTCGGCGACCAACAGCAGGGCGCGGATGTCGACCAGGTCGCGCAGCACCTGCAGCTGGATGCTGGGGCAGCGCTCGGCCTGGCCGCCGTCGACCTGGACCTGGCGGTGGATCTCCTGCAGCAGCAGTGCCTGGCCGCGGTCCAGCCAGGCCCGGCCGTCGGGCAGGCTGACGCCGGCGAAGATCAGGCCCTTGACCGCCGAGATCAGCTCGGCGCCGCAGAGCCCGGCCGGCAGCACCCGAGCCAGGTGCTGGGCCTGGCGCCCGGCCGACTGCAGCAGGGTCTGGCGGAACAGGATGTCGGCGCTGGCGGCGAAGAACTCGAAGAGCCCGAACCAGGACGACAGGCGCTGGCCGATGGCCTCGGGATGCCAGGCCAGGGGATGCCAGTCGCGGTGCTGCTCGATCCAGGACGCGGTCAGGTCCCGGGCCCGGCGCCGCGCGGCGTCGCCGCCGGCGGTGCGCAGGTCGCGCAGCCAGTCGAAGCCGTGCAGGGCGAGCAGGACCGGCAGGCCGAGCTTTGGCGGGTGCCAGGGCGGGGCGATCTCGGGATAGGGCCGGCCCTTGAGCACCAGGCCGCCCTCCAAGATCTGGCGTCCGGCCTCGGCGCTGCCCGGCCAAGGATCGCTGAACACGATCCGCGGCGCCACGACGGCGCGCCCGTTCAGAGTCCAACGATAGAGCGGCAGGGCGAAGAAGGGTGTCTTGGCGGCGTAGAGCAGGGCGCCGATCTTGAGCTCGCCGGACAGGCGGCGGAAGCCGCGGCGCTGCTGCGTCCGGCCCGGCGCTTGGCTCGGGGGCTGGGGGGAGGCCTGGGCGCTCTTGACGGCGTCGGCCATCACGGGCCGCGCAGGCGGCGGATGCTCTCGGCGTAGGCCGAGGCTCCGCCCTTGAAGGTCGCGGTGCCGGCGACCAAGACGTCGGCGCCGGCGGCGATGGCCCGGGGTGCGGTCTCGAAGTTGATGCCGCCGTCGACCTCCAGGTCGATGCTCAGGCCCAGGGCGTCGATCCGCGCGCGCAGCGCCTTCAGCTTTTCGAGCGCGCCGGGGATGAAGGACTGGCCGCCGAAGCCCGGGTTGACGCTCATCACCAGAATCAGGTCGACGTCCTCAAGCACGTGCTCGATGGCCGAGAGCGGGGTCGCCGGGTTCAGCGACACGCCTGCCTTCTTGCCCAGGGCGCGGATCGCCTGCAGGCTGCGGTGCAGATGCGGCCCGGCCTCCGGATGGATCGTGATCACGTCGGACCCTGCCTCGGCGAAGGCTTCGAGATAGGGGTCGGCCGGCGCGATCATCAGGTGGGTGTCGAAGGTCAGGGCCGAGTGCGGCCGTAGGGCGCGCACCATGTCCGGCCCGAAGGTCAGGTTGGGGACGAAGTGACCGTCCATCACGTCGAGGTGGATCCAGTCCGCCCCGGCCTCGGTGACCGCCTTCACCTCCTCGCCCAGCCGCGCGAAGTCGGCGGCAAGGATGGACGGCGCGATTCGCACCTTCCCCGACATGTCAAGCTAGGTATCAGCAAGGCCGGAATCGCGCAAGCGGCGCCGTGGCCCCGCGAGTCACTGTGTGTGCTCGAGGATGAATTGCCTCATAATGCCTGTCCTTCCGCCGCCCGCGCCGCAACCGCAAGGATCACCATGACCGACACCGACCTGGACTACAGCCTGGCGCTGTTCTGCGACTTCGAGAACGTCGCCCTGGGCGTGCGCGACGCCAAGATCCCGAAGTTCGACATGCGGCTGGTGCTGGAGCGCCTGCTGCTGAAGGGCAGCATCGTGGTCAAGAAGGCCTACTGCGACTGGGAGCGCTACAAGGAGTTCAAGCCGACCATGCACGAGGCCGCCTTCGAGTTGATCGACATTCCGCACACCCGGCAGTCCGGCAAGAACTCAGCCGACATCCGCATGGTCGTCGACGCCCTCGACCTCTGCTACACCAAGGAGCACATCGACACCTTCGTGATCATCAGCGGCGACTCGGATTTCTCGCCCCTGGTCAGCAAGCTGCGGGAGAACGCCAAGACGGTGATCGGCGTCGGCGTGAAGAACAGCACCTCCGACCTACTGATGAACAACTGCGACGAGTTTATTTTCTACGAAGACCTGGTCCGGGCCAGCGCTTCGACCAAGTCGCGCCGCCGCCGCCCGGCAAAGAAGAAGGCCACGACGGAGAAGAAGCCTGCGAAGAAGGCGGCGGCCGGCAAGGACGGCGACCGGCAGGACGAGGCCATCGACCTGGTCCTGGAAACCGTGGAGGCGCTCTTCGCGGAGCGGGGCGATCCGGTCTGGGGCTCGATGGTCAAGCAGACCCTGAAGCGCCGCCGCCCGGGCTTCAACGAGAGCTACTACGGCTTCCAGTCCTTCAGCGACCTCCTTGAGGAGGCCGAGGACCGCGATTTACTCGACCTCGAGCACGACGAGCGCTCCGGCGGCTACGTCGTCCGCGCGCGGCGCCGCGAGGACTGATGACCGGGGCCTGCGGCACGACGGCAGGGCGATGATCGAAGCGCTCCTCCTGGCCTCGACCCGCGTCCTCACCTTCCAGGGCGCGCGCCAGCTGACCAACGCCAGCGGCTTCTTCTTCGCCCGGGAGGGCCGCCTGTTCCTGGTAACCAGCCGGCACGTGCTCTTCGACGAGCCGAGCGGGCACGCCCCGGACCGAATCGAGATCGAGCTGCACGTCGATCCCGACAACCTCGCCGTCTCGACCGGTTTCTCGATCCCGCTCTTCCGCGACGGCGCGCAGGTCTGGCGCCAGGGCCTCGACCGGGCCGGCGAGGTCGACGTCGCGGTGATCGAGGTCGACAAGCAGGCGCTGCCGGCCACGACGCTCTACCGCGCCTTCGCGCCGAAGAACCTGCTCGGCGCCGAGGCGCAGCCCGAGGTCGGCAGCGCCTTGCTCATGGTGGGCTTTCCGCTCGGCTTCCACGACACCCTGCACCACATGCCGGTCGCGCGCCATGCGGTGATCGCTTCGTCCTTTGGCCTGCGCTTCCAGGGCGAGGGCTATTTCCTGACCGATGCGCGGACCCACCGGGGCACCAGCGGCGCGCCGGTCGTGATGCGCGCGCCCGCGGGCGCCTCGCCGCCCGCGGATCTCCCGTGGTGGCTTCTGGGCATCCACTCGGCGCGGCTCGACGTGGGGACGCGGGACATGGAGCTGGACGAGGCGCTCGGCCTGAACTGCGCCTGGTACGCCGACATCCTGCTGACTCTGACCGAAATCTGAAGCCGAGGGCCACCGCGGCGGGCGGCTAGGGCATTATCCAATCAGATAGAATCGCTTCGCGATCCATCTGGCCGGATGCAATGCCCTCGTTCCAACGTATCAGCGCACGACTCCCGGCCAGACGCGAAGGCGTCTGATCGGGAAGTGCGCTGAGTGCCGCAGGAGGCAGATCAGCCTTAGGAATGAGCCCGACTCGGGCGCCAAAGCGCCGCCAAAACCTCTCGCAATAGTAGCTAATACTATAGCAAAAATTCATAAATTCTTATGGTCTTTTTAAGTCACAAATTGGTAATTCTACACAAATTCCTTAGCGCGCTGAAATTGGAGCCAAGAGATGATCGATATTGTACTTGAGATCCTGCGGGCCGTTGTGATGGCTCTAATCATGGGATTCCTGTTCTGGGCCGGTAGCAGGTTCGAGTTGTACCGACAGAAGGGCTGGTCGCAGATCCTGATCGGATTTGGTCTGGTCTTTTTCGGCACGGTCCTCGACATCACCGACAACTTCGAGGCACTCAATCCGCTGGTCGTGGTCGGCGATACCGAGGTCGAGGCCTTCCTGGAGAAGGTGGTCGGTTATCTTTTCGGCTTCGTCGTGCTTTTCATCGGGTTCTGGAGTTGGATTCCGCTGGCCGGCGCATACCTGGAAGCTCAGACCAAGCTGGAAAGCTACAACGCCGAGCTGACGGAGCTGGAAGCGACGATAGCGTCGCAGACCAAGGAGCTGGAGGCTTCCAACGCCGCCAAGAGCCAGGCCGTGAAAGAGGGCCTCATGTCGGAACTGGAGTACGACGCGCAGTTGGTGAAGCTCCGGAACGCCCAGAAGGAATTGAATCAGCGGCGCCAGGAGATCGCCGCGAAAGCCCAGGAACTCGCTCTCAACCGCTACAACACCATGCTGGCCAACCAGACCAGGACGGTTGTGCTCGATCGACTGGGCCTGGAAGTTCGGCCTCGGCTCGATGACATCCTGAACGCAACCACGGCACTCAGCCGGGGCAATGCCTCCGAGCCGCAAAGCCAGGGCGACGTGCAAAAGATTCGCGAGTCCGGAGAGGCGATTCTCGTGGTTCTGAAGGAGCTGAGCGACCTTGCCGGCTCGACGAACGAAGAACTCGACCAAAGCCTGACGGCCGGACGGCGCGTCGCCTGACGGTGATATCGAGGCCGCGGGGTCGTCCGGCCCCGCGGCTTCACATCATGCCGGTCTCCCGGAAGTATCTCAGGGCCCCGGGGTGCCAGGGCGCGGCGTGGTGAGGCGCCAGCATGAACCCCTTGTTCAGATCGGCGAAGACCGGGAGCAGCGTCTTGAACTTCTCCAGGTTCTCGAAGACGGACTTGACCACCTGATAGACCGTCTCGCTTGAGATCGCGCTGGTCGTGACGACGGTTGCAATGACGCCGAAGCTGGGCACCGCCTCGGAGTTGGAGGGGTAGAGGCCACCGCGGACCGACAAGGGGACGAACTGCGGGTTCTCGGCGACAAATGAGTCGATCTTGGGCCCTGCCACCGGCACCAGGTACGCCTCGCAAGACGCGACTGCTTCCTGCAGCGACAGGTTCGGGTGCGCGACCACGTAAACGGCGGCATCGATACGGCCGGCGCAGATCTCTTCGGCCTGGAGCGAGGTCCTAATCTCGGTGGCGGCCCGGAAACTTTCGAGCGTCCAACCCATGTGTTGCATCAGAGCGTCGAAGACGACGCGTCCGCCGGATCCGGGAAGGCCCACATTGACCCTTTTCTCGTCGATCAGGGCCTCCAAGCCGGTGATGTTGGAGTTCTTGGCGGCGACGACGGTGAAGGTCTCCGGCACGACCGAGAACAAGGCACGCAACCCGGTATTGGGCCCTTCGCCGGAAAACTCCGCGGTCCCTTTAAAGGCATGAAACTGCACGTCCGATTGGACGACCGCCAGCTCCAATTCGCCCGCGCGCAGGGCCCTTACATTGTAGACGGATCCTTCGGTGGCCTTGGTTTGGCAGCGCAGCCCGTGCTCTTCCGGGTTCTTCTTGAGGAAGCGACAGATCGAGGCCCCGATTTGATTGTAGATCCCGGCGACGCTGCCGGCGCCGATCCTGAGCTGGGTCTCGGCCGTCGCGCCGAAGCTCGCGATCGAGACGCCGAGGACGATGACGGCCCGAAGCGCTCCTCGTAACCTCACGTGCATGGTGTTGCTCCCTCGTGTCCCTGATTCTGCAAGACCGAGACCATATTAGCCTGTCTTTTCCGGCTTCGCGATTGCGGGCTGTCGTCTTGTCCTGGCGTGCGCGGCCTTGATCGCGGGTGCTCTGCCACCTCAGTCCCGGCGCAGGCGGCAGGCGTAGAAGCCGTCCATGCCGCCCAGCTCCGACAGGTGGCAGGGCAGGCTGCGCAGGTCGCCTTCGGGGGTGACCAGCTCGGAAAGGCCGTGAAGCTCCTCGGCCCGCAGCGGCTGGCGCGCCAGCCCGGGCGTCTCGTCGAGCAGGCGGGCGATGCGCTCCGGGCCCTCCTCGGGCTGCAGGGAGCAGACTGCGTAGACCAGGGTGCCGCCGGGCGCCAGCATGGCCGCGGCACCACGCAGCAGCTCGTCCTGCACCTCGGTCAGCGCCGCCACATCCTGGGGTCGGCGCAAGCGGGCGATGTCGGGATGCCGGCGCAGGGTGCCGGTCGCCGTGCAGGGCGCGTCCAGGAGGACCGCTCCCGCCGGGTGCGGCGGGCGCCAGGTCGCGGCGTCGGCGACCACCGTCGCGGCGTCGAGGCCGAGCCGCTTGAGGTTGCCGCGCAGCCGCTCCAGGCGGCTCTCGCTCAGGTCGAGGGCGATGACCTCGGCCCCGGCGGCGGCCAGCTGCGCGGTCTTGCCGCCGGGTGCGGCGCAAAGGTCGAGCACAGTCTTGCCCGCCAGGGCGCCGAAGAGCCGCACCGGCAGGCCGGCGGCGAAGTCCTGGACCCACCAGGCACCGGCGCCGTAGCCGGGCAGGCGGCCGACCTCGCCGGCCCCGGGCGCCAGCCGCAGGGCGCCCCCGGGCAGCACCTTGGCGTCGAACCGTAGGGCCCACAACTCCGGGTCCTCGCCCTGCCGCAGGGTCAGGTCGAGCGGCGGGTCCAGGAGCTGGACCTCGGCGCTGCGGCGCGCCGCCGCCTCCCCGTAGGCCGCACTCCAACTGCGCCAGAGCCAATCCGGGGTGTTGAGCCGGGCGGCGTCCTGCTCGGCGACCAGGGTCTGGCCGGTCTCGGCCAGGCGGCGCAGGACGGCGTTGATCAGGCCGCGGAAGGGCCGTTCCCCCTGCCCCAGCGCCAGGGCCACCGTCGTGCTGACCGCGGCATGGGCCGGCACCGCCAGGAAGCAGACCTGGGCCACGCCCAGGCGCAGGATCGCGCGGACCCGGGCCTTGGAGGGCTTGAGCGGCCGCTCCATCCGGGCGTCGATCAGCGCGTCGATCTGGCCCTGGCGGCGCAGGCAGGTGCCGACCAGGGCGCGGACGAAGGCCCGGTCCCGGGTTGCCAGAGCGTCCAGGCCACGGTGGGCGGCGACGGCTTCGTCGAGCGGCCGGCCGCGCTGCCACACCGCTTCCAGCAGGTCGAGCGCGACGGCGCGGCTGGAGGGCGGGTGCGGATCTTGTCGGGACGGCATACCCTGTTGTGCCCGGCCGGACCGGGCCCTGGCAAGCCGAGTCGGCGCCGCGAGCGGCCCTCGTCAGCCCCAGGGGCCGCGCCCGCCGGCGGTCTCGCCCGCCAGGGCGCGCAGCCGGGCGACCCGCTCGGCGGTCTTGGGATGGGTGCGGAACAGGCCGTCGACGGCATGGGCGTGCAGCGGGTTGATGATGAACATGTGCGCCGTCGCCGGATTGCCTTCGGCACGCTGGTTGTCGATCCCCTGGGCCAAGCGCTCGATCTTCTCCAGCGCCGAGGCCAGCCAGAGCGGCCGGCCGCAGATCTCCGCGCCGATCCGGTCGGCCTCGTACTCGCGCGAGCGGCTGATCGCCATCTGCACCAGGCTGGCGGCCAAGGGCGCCAGGATCGCCACCAGGATGACGCCGACCAAGCCCAGCGGGTTGTTGCGGTTGCCGCCGAAGAACAGGCCGAAGGTCGCCAGCATCGAGATCGCGCCGGCGATGGTCGCGGTCACTGTCATGGTCAGGGTGTCGCGGTTCTTGATGTGCGCCAGCTCGTGCGCGACCACGCCGGCGACCTCCTCGTCGGTCAGGCGGCTGAGAAGCCCGCGGGTCACCGCGACCGCGGCGTTGTCCGGGTTGCGGCCGGTGGCGAAGGCGTTGGGCTGGTCGCTGTCGATGATGTAGACCGCCGGCATCGGCAGTTCGGCGTTACCGGCCAGGGTCTCGACCATGCGGGTGAGCCCCGGCGCGCTGGATGCGTCGACCGGCCGGGCGCCGTACATGCGCAGCACCAGCTTGTCCGAATTCCAATAGGCAAAGCCGTTGGTCGCCACGGCGAAGAGCAGGGCGAAGATCATGCCGCCGCTGCCGCCCAGCAGGTAGCCGACGCCGAGGAACAGGGCGGTCATTGCCGCCATCAGCATAAAGGTGCGCGTATGGTTCATCATAGGTCTTGGCTCTCAAACCCTCCGTATCCGCCACTTGGGCATTGCCGAAAGCCGCTTCAAGACTTGCTCTCGGCCTTGCGGCGGGCCATATGAGCAAGCATGACCAAGGACTTCAAAGCCCACACCCCGGCCCCGGCCAAGGCGAGCCGCCTGGCCCCCTCACCGCCTTCGGCACCGCCCCGGCGGATCGACAAAGCCGAGCTGGAAGCCGCGGCCAAGGCGAAGACCGAGGACAAGCCGGGCGCGAAACCCAAGGAGATCGGCGGGCCCGAAGGGCCCGAGCCGACCCGCTACGGCGACTGGGAACGCAAGGGCATCTGTGTCGATTTCTGAGCGCCGCACATGACGGGTGACAACGCTCACGGCGGCTTCAGCCTGGCGCGCTGGCGCGATTTGATGTCCGCGCTGGACCTGGGCGAGCAGGACGAGACCTACGCTGCCCTGGCCGAGGCCTACGGCGCCCGCGGGCGTCACTACCATACCCAGGACCACATCGCCGCCTGCCTGGCCCTGCTCGACGACTACGCCGACCTCGCCGCAAAGCCGGCGGAGGCCGAGCTGGCGCTCTGGTTCCACGACGCGGTCTACAGCACCAAGGCCTTCGACAACGAGGCGAAGAGCGCCGACTGGGCGGCCGAGTTCCTGGCCGAGGCCGGCGCCGAAGCGCCGGTTGCGGACCGGGTGGCCACGCATGTCCGGGCGACCAAGCACGACGACACCCCGCCCTCGGGCGACTCGGCGCTGGTGGTCGACATCGACCTCTCGATCCTCGGCCGCGAGCCTGAGATCTTCGACGCCTTCGACCGGGCAATCCGCAAGGAATACTCTTGGGTGCCCGGCTTCCTGTTCCGCCAGAAGCGGCGCCAGCTCCTGCAGCACCTGATGGAGCGCCCGGTCCTCTACGCGACCCCGGCCCTGCGCGAGCGCTTCGAAGCCCCGGCCCGCGCAAACCTCGAACGGGCCCTGGGCCGGCTGGCCTCCTAGGCGTCCCGGCATTTCCCTGAGGATCCAAAGCAAAGCCGCAAGACGGCGCCGCAGACGCGCGGTTAGACTGTGACGGTCCCGTTGCCGTTTCGGAGGCCCGCGATGCTCGAGACGTTCGAACGCTATCCGCTGATGTTCGGCCCGACGCCGATCGAGAAGCTCAGCCGCCTGTCCGAGCACCTCGGCGGCGATGTCGAGATCTACGCCAAGCGCGAGGACTGCAACTCCGGTCTCGCCTTCGGTGGCAACAAGATCCGCAAGCTCGAGTACATCGTCCCCGACGCCATCGCTTCCGGGGCCGATACCCTGGTCACCATCGGCGGCGTGCAGTCGAACCACACGCGCCAGGTCGCGGCGGTCGCGGCCAAGCTCGGGATGAAGTGCCGCCTGGTCCAGGAGAGCTGGGTCCCCTTCCCCGACGCGGTCTACGACCGGGTCGGCAACATCCTGATGAGCCGCGTCATGGGCGCCGAGGTCGAGCTGGTCGACGAGGGCTTCGACATCGGCATCCGCGAAAGCTGGGAGCGGGCCCTGGAGGACGTCAAGGCCAAGGGCGGCAAGCCCTACGCGATTCCCGCCGGCGCCTCGGTGCACAAATACGGCGGCCTCGGCTACGTCGGCTTCGCCGAGGAGGTCCGCGCCCAGGAGGCCGAGGCCGGGATCCGCTTCGACACCATCGTTGTCTGCTCCGTGACCGGCTCGACCCAGGCCGGCATGGTGGTCGGCTTCGCCGCGGACGGCCGCGCCCAAAGGGTGATCGGGATCGATGCCTCGGCGACGCCCGCGCAGACCCGGGCCCAGGTCCTGGAGATCGCCCGCAACACCGCCGTGCTGGTCGGGCTCGGCCGGGAAATCGCCGAGGACGAGGTGGTGCTGGAAGAGGGCTACGCCTACCCGGCCTACGGCCTTCCCTCGCAGGAGACCAACGAGGCGATCCGGCTCTGCGCGCGCCTGGAAGGCATGATGACCGACCCGGTCTACGAGGGGAAATCCATGCAGGGCCTGATCGATCTGGTCCGCAAGGGCCGCTTCCCCGCCGGCTCGAAGATCCTCTATGCCCACCTCGGCGGCGTGCCGGCGATCAACGCCTACAGCTACGTCTACCGGAACGGCTGACGGCCGAAGCCCGCTATTGGCCGGGTCTGGAAGTAGAGGCGGCCTCCGAGACCTCGGCTTCGTCGACCGGCAGGCGCCAGCGCTTGAGCAGTGCCGCGATCAAGAGGTAGGACAGCCAGCTGATGTCCCAGGCGAGGGTGGACACGAAAGCGAAGGGCAAGGTGATCAGCGCGGTGAGCGGCTCGGCCAGGACGCCGACCCGCAGGTTGCGCACCTCCGCTTCGCCGACGACCGGTAGCAGCAGGCGGTGACGCCGGCTCGCGTACCACCAGCCGATGGCACCCAGAGACCCGAGAACGGCGGCCAGGGCGCTCATGATCGCGAGCGAGATCGGGTCTCCGTCGAACACGACCACGAAGTCCTGCCAGATGACCAGCAGCAGGATGACGACGACCTGCAGGATCGTCAGACAGGCGTGGAGGGCGTTCGTCGCCGCCAGCTTGCCGAGCAGGATGTTGCTCTGAACCCAGTAGATCAGCACGATCGCGATGATCAGGGCGCCGATCAAGAAGGTGTCCTGCGCGGCTTCCAGATAGGCCGCCATGCCCCGATCGGCCCAGTCCTGGGGCCGGGGGAGGTCATAGACCACCAGGACGATGACCACGGCATAGACCACGTCGATGAAGTGCCCGAGCCGGTGCAGCTGACGCTTTCCGGCGATCGCATCGGCCTCTGTCTTCACGTCTCCCTCCCGTGGCCGCCAACACCGGAAGGCCGCGCTACGGGCGCTCTCGCGCGTCCTCACCGTTGTCGTTCCCGGTCCGACAAATTTATGGGGAACCGCGAGGCGACCCCGACTCCTCCATCGCCCTCGACGGGCCGCCTCATGTCACGGGCAACAAGTCTATCCGACTCCTGTCGGCGCCGGTTCGCTTTTTTGCCAGCAAAGGGAGGCAAATCTCAGCTCGGCCCGCCTTGCCGCGGGGCCAGGTTGACCAGGGCGACGCCGAGGACGACCAGGGCCATGCCGGCCAGCGCGAGGGGGCCGAAGCGCTCGTCGAAGATCAGCCAGGCCAGGACCGCGGTCGAGGGCGGCACGAGGTAGAAGAGGCTGGCGACCCGCGAGGCGGCGCCCCGGCGGATCAGGATGATCAAGAGGGTCACCGCGCCGAAGGACAGGACGATCACCAGCCAGGCGAGCGCGAAGACGAAGGCCGGAGTCCAGTCGATGGTCCGGGTCTCGAAGCTGAAGGCCAGCAGGCCGGTGGCCAGGGCGGCGGCGGCGAACTGGATGGCGTTGCCGCTCCTGAGCGGCATCTCGCTGCAGAAGCGCTTCTGGTAGAGCGTGCCGGCGGTGATCCCGAAGAGCGCCAGGACCGAGAGCGCCATGCCGAGCGGCGTGCCGAGGCCCAGGGCCAGCTTCTGCCAGACCACCAGGGTCACGCCGAGGAAGCCGAGCCCCAGGCCCAGCCACTGGCGCGGGGTCACCCGCTCGCCGAGGACCGGACCCGCGGCGACCGCGGTCAGCAGCGGCTGCACCCCGACGATCAGGGCCGAGACCCCGGCCTCGACGCCCAGGTCGATGGAGGCGAAGACCCCTCCCAGGTAGACCCCGTGCAGCAGCAGGCCGGCGACCGCGATGTGTCCGGCGGCGCCCCAGGACTCCGGCCAGGGCGCCCGCACGATCAGCACGAAGGCGAGCAGCGCGCCGCTGACCAGCATGAAGCGCACCGCCAGGAAGGTCATGGGCTCGGCCGAGGGCAGGCCGAGCTTGGCGCCGATGAAGCCGGTGCTCCAAAGGAAGACGAAGACCCCGGGCGTGATCGCGAGCCAGATAGAGGCCGCGCCGTCGCCGTTGCGAGAGGGGGCGCTCAAGGCCGGGTCGCGGCCGGCGGGGTCACGGCGCGGCCTTGTCGTCCGCCGCGGCGTCCGGGTTCCCCGGCGGCGCCTCGCGGCCGACGACCTCGAGGAAGAGCTTGTTGCGCAGCGCCTCGTAGAAGTCCTCGCGCCGCTCCACCGGCAGCACGAAGCCGGTCGCGACGTGCTGCAGGTAGTAGTCCGAGATGTCGACCTCGGGGTCGTTGTCGATCGCCAGGCCGTTGATCTCGATGTCCCGCTCGGCGGCCTTGCGCCGGACCTTGGTCAGAAGCCGCCGGTCGACGTTCTCCACGCCGTCGCCGGAGATGTCGATCACCTTGCGGCCCTGCTTGCCGGCGAGCAGCCCGAGGGCCAGCTGGACCGCATAGCCGATGCCGGTCTGGCCGCGCAGGCCGTCCGGCGACTTGCGGCTGTATCGCTGCGCCGCGCCCTGGGCATTGGTCCAGCCGGTGACCAGCTCGGTCCGGCTGTCAAACTCGACGATGGCGACCCGGGTGTCGCTGAGCGCCTGGACCACGGCCTCGTCGGTCAGCAGGCGGATGTAGGCCTCGCGCTGCAGGCGCAGCTCCTCCGGGTCGATAGAGTTGGAGCGGTCGACCAGCAGGACCAGCCAGTCGGCGGCGGCGGCCGGTGCGGGGGCGAGGGCCAGGCAAAGGACGGCGAGGCGCGCGATGCTTCGTCGAAAGGCTCTGCCCCGGCGGGCCATGATCGCGGTTTCCCCCGGCTGGTCGAAGAGGTCTTAACCTGTCAGCCATAGCCCTCGAGGTCCAGTGTCTCGGCGCTACGCTCCCAGTCGTTGCAGCAATCCGCTTCGGCCGCGCGCCGCCGTCCCCGGTCGGGCGACTTGTCTTGCGCCGGTTTTGGTTGAAAGCTTCCACCCTGCGGCCAAGCCCACGGGGGAGTTCAGGACATGAGACTGCAAACGGGGTCGATCTATCGGTCCGGGGCACTTCAGCTTCTCGTCGCTCTCGTCCTTTTGATCCTCCTGTCGTCCATTCTTGAAGGGACGCAGTTCGGGCAAGTCGCCGTCGATGTCCTCTTAGCCCTGGTCATTCTGGCAACGGTGAGGGCCGCGAGCGGGGAGCGTCGAATCCAAATCGCCTTTCTCGTGCTGGCGGTTGCGGCCATCGCCCTCCTCTGGACGAGCGATGGGGTTCAACGGGTCGGTGTCGGAGTCGTTGGGTTGCTGATCTTCGTTGTCCTCAACGTCGGGACCATCGCCCTGATGCTGCGGCGCATCCTGCAAGCGGCGATCGTGGACTTCGACGTTCTCTGCAGCGCCGTCGCCGTCTATCTGCTGCTCGGCGTCACCTGGGCGCTGACCTACATTGTCATCGATACCTTGGACCCGGCCGCCTTCGAGCAGCTGGCGCTACGCGCCTGGGCCGGCGGAACGGATTACGTCTATTTCAGCTTCGTGACCCTGACGACGCTCGGCTACGGCGACATTTCCCCGGACGGCAACTTCGTGCGCATCTGGGCCGTGATGGAGGCCGCCGTCGGTGTCCTCTACCTCGCGCTCCTGATCGCGCGCCTGGTCAGCCTCTATCGCCCGTAAACCCCGGGCTTTGTAGGCTCAGAACGGTGGGCCGCCACCGGGCTCGCCTGCAGGCGCTTCCTCGACGGTGATGTCGACCCGGCCGGTCGGGCGCGGGTCGCGACAGCGGCCGTGAACGTCCCGGCCGCTGCCCGCGGCCTTGTTCTGGAACTCCAGCGCCGCGAAGTCACCGGGCGTGAAGCGGTCGGTGGTGCCGATCACCATGGCCGCGTCCCTTACCTTTCGACGGCCGGTACCGCGCTCGGCCCACCACAAGGCGTAGAGCCGGAGCGGCGCCTCGGCCGCCAGGAAGAAGACGTCGTTGTGGTCGAAATGGGTCGAGCCGGGATCGGCGATGCAGGCCTCCGCGTCCTCGACGCAGGGCTCGATCTGGGTGCCGAGGTTGTACAGCCAGGCGCTCTGGGCGAATCCCGTGTAGTAGCCCGGGCGCGGCGAACCACGGCGCGGCACGTAGCGCGGCGCCGGCGGGGTCACGCGGATGCCGTAGCCGTCCGGCAGGCCTGCACCGACTTCCTCCGGCAGGTCCTCGACCTCGTCTAGCGCTTGGAACAACGGCTCGCCGCTGCGCGCATCGGTCAGTTCCAACGGACCGGCCCAGGCGACGGTCGGAAAGAAGTCGATGTTCTCGCGGCAGGCCGGGGTCTGGGCGATGCCGATCATAGTGACCTCGCCGAAGCGGGGCTCGTAGTCGTAAGCGGCCACATCGACGTCGTCTCGCCCGACCAGGGCGCTGCTCAAGGCGATCCCGGCGTTGGGCCGGGGCGCGCCCGCCGAGAGGTCGCAGGTGCCGGCGGCCGGGCCGCCGGGCGCCCCGAGGGGCACACAGAGGCCGAGACGCTCGGGACCGCCCGGGAAAGCCGGCGGCAGAGGGCATTCGGGACTCGGCGCGGCGACGCCGGAGGTCGGCGTGCAGGCGATGTCGAAACCCGGTGCTCCGGGCAGACCGGGCTGCGGCACGCGGGTCTGGCCGATGATGTCCAGGGGGTTGTCGAAGCTCCAATCGTCTTCGAGGCGGAAGGGACAGAAGAAACCCGACGGATCGAGCTCGCTCGGCCCGCATTCGCCGGTCTGCCGCTCGGCGAAGCCGCCCTTCGTGAAGTGATTGTCGTTCCTCAGGCGCTCCGGCTCGGAAACGAGCACATGGCCGGCCAGCGGCCAGGGAACCATGCAGAGCAGTACCAGCACCAAGAGCCTTAGCTTCAGCATGACGGCTTCCTCCGGCTGGCGCTCAGGTTCGGTCGGGCGGACCTGGTCGCCGTATGGTTGAGAGAAGAACGCGATACTTAATCCAGAGTAGGCTAGATCTTGCCCTGCTCGGGATCAACCGAGGAGTCCTGCCCTCGCAGGTCGGAAAGCGAACGCCTTTGCGCTCCGCTCGCGTCGAAGTTTGCGGGGTCCAGCCAGGTCTCGAAGCAGGACCGCAGGGCCGGCCAGTCCCGATCGAGGATGGCGAACCAGGCGGTGTCCCGGTTGCGGCCCTTGACGATCAGATGCTGGCGGAAGGTGCCCTCGTAGACGAAGCCGAAGCGCAGCGCAGCACGGCGCGAGGCGGTGTTGGCCGCGTCGCACTTCCATTCTACCCGACGGTAGCCGAGGTCGTCGAAGGCCGCGCGGAGCATCAGGAAGATCGCCTCGGTCGCGGGCCGGCGGCGGCGGATCGTCTTCGAGAACCAGATATGGCCGAGCTCGAGCAAGCCGTGCTCCGGCCGGATGTTCAGGAAGCTCGCCATCCCGGCAGCGCGGCCGCCTTCGGCCTCGACCAGGGCCAGGAACAGCGGGTCGTCGCTCTGCGCGCAGCCCTCCAGCCAGGCCGTCATCTGCCCGGAATCGTCGAAGGGCCCGTAGGGCATGTAGGTCCATAGCGCGGGGTCGTCCGCGGAGGCCGCGAAGAGCTCGGCCGCGTGCCGCGCCGGATCGATGGGCTCGAGGCGGATGCTGCGGCCGTCGAGCGGCGCGCGTTCGGGCGGGCCCTTGGCCGGCCGGGGTGCCGGGGCTTCGGCCTTCATGCCGTTCAGCCAGCTTCTCCGCCTTTAGGGCCGTAGAAGACAACCCAGGTGGCGAAGTCGTCGGTGAACTCCAGGAAGCGATGCGTCTCTCCGGCCGCGGCGAAGAGCACGTCGCCGGGGCCGAAGTCGACCTTGCGATCCTCCCTTTGGAAGGTCCCTCGCCCGCGCGCGACGATGTAGAGCTCGTCCTGGTCGTGCGGCGTCTGCCGGTCCTCGCCCTCGGGCGCGTAGTAGCGCAGGGTCATGCTGCCGCGCGCCATCAGCAGGGCCGAGCTGCGGCCGGGCGAGGGCGGCTCGTCGGCGGCCTGCGCCAGGGTCGCGTGCCAGGTGGTCTTGGGATCCATGAGGTCTCCCTCCTCGCGCGGGCGGTCAGTCGCCCTCCACCGCGTTGATCCGGATCTCCCGCAGGTAGTCCGGCGCGGCCACGCCGGGCTTCAGGCGCGGGTCGTCCGCGGGCGGGTCGATCACGGTCCGGATCGGCACCACGCCGGCCCAGACGTCGAGGGCATAGTCTTCCTCGTCGTCGACCGGCGGCCCGTTGCGGATCTTCACCGCGACTTCGTCGAGCTTCATCCGCAGCAAGGTGGTGGCCTTGAGCTCCTGGCTGTTGGCGGGGCGGATCTCGGCCGCCCGGCCCGGAGTCAGGCGATTGATGAAGACGTCCAGGCTGCGGATCTTTTCGGCGTCCTCGTCGACCGCCTGCGCCTGGCCGAAGGCCATCAGCGAACGGTAGTTGACGGAGTGGTGGAATCCGGAGCGGGCCAGGACAAGGCCGTCGAGCATGGCCACCGTGAAGCAGACGGGCACGCCCTCTTTGACCCGGCGCAGCATCCGGCTGGCCGAGGAGCCGTGCCAGTAAACCCGGTCGCCTTCGCGCCAATAGGCGGTCGGCGTGACGTAGGGCTGGCCGTCGATCACGTAGCCGACGTGGCAAAGGACGCCGGAGTCGAGGATCGCATAGGCGCTCTCGCGATCGTAATGCGCGCGCTGATGCAGGCGCTTGATCCGGGTTCTTTCGGTCGGTCGAAAGTCGACGGGCCTCTCGGCCTCCGACAGTGGCATGGCGCTCCTCCTGGCTTTCGTCGGTTGGGACGTTAGTCGGGAAGTGGTTTGCCGAGAAGGGCCGATAGCGGCTATTCAATAGGGCCAATTCCTTCTGGAACCGGGCCCCTCCATGCCGCAACGCAGCTCCCGCGCCGCCCTGCTCGCCCTGGGCCTTGACCCCAAGGCGCCGCTGCCGCTGCAGCGCCAGCTCTACGACCAGCTGCGCGAGGCGGTGCTGGCCGGCCGCCTGGCGCCCGGGACCCGGCTGCCGGCGAGCCGCGGCCTGTCGCGGGAGCTCGGCTGCTCGCGCAACACGGTGCTGGCCGCGGTCGATCAGCTCGTCGCCGAGGGCTACCTGGAGGGCCGGGTCGGCTCCGGCACCTACGTCTCCGGCGTGCTGCCGGAGGAGCTGCTGGCCGCCAAGGCGCGCGACGCCGCCGTGCCGCGCCCGCCGGCCCAAAGCCGCGGGCTCTCCGCCCGGGGCCGGGTCCTGGCCGGCGTGCTGCAGGCGCGCCCGCCCCGGCACAAGGCCTTCGTCGCGGGCCTGGCCGACCTGGACGCCTTTCCCTTCGACCTCTGGGGCCGGGCCCTGGCACGGACCTGGCGGCATCCGCCCCGGGCCCTCCTCAGCCACGGCGATGCTGCCGGCTATTTGCCGCTGCGACGGGCGATTGTGACCTATCTCAAGGCCGTGCGGGCGGTCGACTGCGCGCCCGAGCAGGTCGTCGTCACCTCGGGGGCGCAGCAGGCCGTCGACCTGGCGGCGCGGGCGCTGCTCGAGCCGGGCGACGAGGTCTGGCTGGAGGAGCCCGGCTATCCGGGCCTGCGCGGCCCGCTGGTCGCAAACGGCGCCCGGCTGGCGCCGGTCCCGGTCGACGCCGAGGGCCTGTCCCTGGAGGCAGGCCGTCGCCTCGCGCCCGCGGCGCGCCTGGCCATGGTCACGCCCTCGCACCAGTACCCCTTGGGCACGACCATGACCCTGGCCCGGCGCCTGGCGCTGCTCGACTGGGCGCGGGCCGGCGGCGCCTGGATCCTGGAAGACGACTTCGACAGCGAGTATCGCTACGCCGGCCGGCCGCTGGCGGCGCTGCAGGGGCTCGATGCGGCCGAGGGGCCGGGCTGCGTGCTCTACCTCGGCAGCTTCTCCAAGGTGCTCTTCCCCTCGCTGCGCCTCGGCTACCTTGTGGTGCCGCCCGGCCTGGTCGAGGCCTTCCTGCGCGTTCGCGGCGCGGTCGACGACCATCCTTCGAGCACCGCCCAGCCAGCCCTCGCCGCCTTCATCGAGGAGGGCCATTTCGCCGCCCACGTCCGGCGCATGCGCGGCCTCTATGCCGCGCGCCAGGCGGCGCTGGTCGCGGCGATCCGCCGGCGCCTGGACGGGCTGCTGGCGGTCGACCCGGACCCGGCCGGCATGCACCTGGTCGCCGGCCTGGCCCCGGAGCTGGCTGCGCGCCGCAGCGACGCCGAGATCGAAAGCCGCGCCGCCGCGGCCGGGATCACCGCCTTCGCGCTCTCCAGCTTCTACCTCGGCCCGCCCGCCCGGCAGGGCCTGCTGCTCGGCTACGCCGCCCTGACCGAAAGAGAGATCGAGGCCGGTGTCGAACGGCTGGCCGCGGTCCTGGAGGCGTGACGGCGTCTAGAGATAGGCCTCCGACTCCGCCTGCAGCATCCGGGTGAAGGCCCGGCGATCGTCCTCCCAGCGGGCGAGCGCCGCGTAGGGCGCCTGGGTCGCGAAGGCGCGCCGACGCATCTCCTGCCGGGCCGCGGCCAGGCGGCGGCCGACCCGCTGCTGGTGCTCGTGGCGCAGCCCGCGCAGGTCCAGCGCCAGCGGGGCCGTGAAGGACCAGCGCGAGACCAGGCCGCTGTCGTCCCGACGGCAGAAGGCGAAGAGCGCGCCTTCCAGCTCATCGACGAGCCGGCGCCGCAGAGCCAGGCCGCGGCTGCCGCCCGCCTCTCGAAGGACCTCGAAGAGACGCTCGGGGAAGCGGACCGCGAACACCCCGAAGCGCTGGCCGCCGACCTGGTAGGTCCGGCAGCGGTCGAGTCGGAGGAAGCGGCCATGCCGGTCCTGAAACAGCGCGACGAACCAGTGCCAGGTGTCGTCCGACATCCTTCGCAGGCCCGACCTGGCGTCGCTGTAGAAGCTCGCCAGGCAGGGGTTGTCGTCGATGCAGATCCTGCCGTCGATCTCCCTCCGGATCAGGTCGTGCAGCCCCCGCTCCGCCGGCCAGCCCTGCGGGTTCGAGAGGTCCAGGGGACGGAAGGTGATGCCGGCGTTCTCGCGGTCTCCGACGATGTCCAGGCCCATTTCCCGGATGAAGGCCGCGACATACTTGCCGTAGCGGGGCGCGACCGGACCGTTCGCCTTGCCCTTGATCTGGACCACCTGGCGGCTGCCGAGGATCTCCAGGGTCACGTGGGGCCGGTTCCGGCGGTCCCGCAGCGAGACGATGTCGCTGCCGTGATCCACCTCGTAGCCGTAGTCGCCGACGCAGTGACGCATGCGATTGCCCTCGATGGCCAGATCCTTCTCGCTGCTCAGCAAGGCGAAGCGATAGCCGTCGTCGAAGTCCAGCAGGGTGTTGTCCAGCGCCGGCCCCTCGCGTCCGGCGACGAGCGCGCGGAAGCGGTGCGCGGCCGCAGCGGCATCGGGAAAGGCGATGCGGTCGAGGCGCGTGTACTGGGCGCTGCCCTTAAGGCTGAAGAAGTAGAGCGCGATCGCGTGGAGTTCCGACTCCAGCCGACGCGCGCTCGGCCCGCCCAGGTCCAGCCAATAGACGCCCTGCGGCAGGGCCGCCTCCAGCCACTGCGGAACCGGGCCCTGCCGGGGGTTGACGCCCCGGGAGTCGGCGCCGTTGCGCCAGGCGATGGCGAACTGGCCCTGGTCGTCGGAAGACCGGCTCGCGATTCTCAGGACCCGCCCCACGGCATGGAACTCCTTCAGGATCCAGCGCCGCGCCACGCGATCCAGCCACTGCCGGATGGGCTTCTCGTCCTCGGGCACGTCGATCCAGCTCAGAAAGCGATCGAGGTCCCAGGTGTTGAGGATGTTCCTGTTGTTCATCGTCTTGCCCGTCGTCCTGCCGCGGCGTCAGACTCCCAAGCCTCGAGGACAAGGCGTCGGGGCAACGCCAAGGACACCTCGGGCTCATCGCCCTTGGGGTCCGGCGGTCTTGGTTTCGCTTGTGTGGCTTGGCGCCCGGCCGCCGGCCGGGGCGCTAGGACAGGCTAGCGTCGGCTAAGCGGCTCGGAAGCCAACCACGGTCTCTTCGCATTGCGTGGTCGATCCCGCATGGGGCCTCGCTTCCTTTCGCATCGTTCCGCAAGGGAACGCCGGCGCCATCCCGGCGCCGGGCTGCAGGTTCTAGCCGAAAGCGCTTCGGAAGTCCACAGCCCAAGTGGGGACTTGTCGGCCTTTTCAAACCCCGGCAGGGCGTCTAAGAGCTTTCTTAACCATAGCCGGATTGAATCGATTCGCTGTGCCGCCGAGCGGCCCGCCTTCGCGGTCCCCGCGTCCGGCAGCGCCAGCGAACATAAGAGATTCGGAGATGATAGGGCCTTCAACGAAGAAAGCCTTCTCGCGCTATTCGCTTCCCGGCGGCGCCCTTCTTTTGGTGTTGATCGCCATCGTTTCTCACTGGATCTGGCGGGTCGAGGAGCTTACGGCGACCGGCCTGCTCGCCGCCATGTCCAAGTCCCTTCTGGTCCTCGGCGCCTGCGCGCTCGGGCTCTTCCTGCTGGTTCGTCTGGTCAGGCGCCTCGGTCCCGCCTACGGCCTCCATCTCGGGCGCTGGGGCAGCGACGCCGCCCTCCAAGCCTTCATCGACGCCAAGCGGCGGCGTCTGTCGCGGCTTCGCGGCGGCGGGCGGCCCTTGGCGCGGGCGCGCACGCAGACCTCGCTCGGCCGGGCGCTCGGCGAGCTCGCTGCCCGCGACAGCGACAATGACGCCCTGGGCCAGGCGGCCGAGGCCTTCCGGCAGGCGCTGCCGGCCCTGCGCGCGGCCGGCCGGGACGCGAAATGGGCACGGACCCAGACGGAGCTGGCCGCCACGCTCCTGCAACTGAGCCGGAGCGAGATCGGCCGGGCGTCCCTCGAAGAGGCCGAAACGGTCCTGCGCGCCACCGGCGACGCCGGCGTTGCGAACGCCCCGGAACGGCGCGATGCCCAGACCCTGCTCTGTGCCGTCTTGACCCGGCTCGGGCGTCTCCAGGCCGGTCCCGCGGCGCTCGCAGAAGCGGTCGCGGTCGGCGAGGCGGTGCTGGCGGCCGAAGCGGAGAGCGACCCGTCGGCGGCCGGGATCCGCCTGCGCATCGACCTGTCCCAGGCCCTCGCCTTCTTGGGCGCGCGCGAGATCGGCAGCGCGCGGCTCGAGGACGCCGCAAAGCTGGCGCGCGAAGGCCTGCGGATCCTTGCCGAGGCCCAGGACCACGGCTTGGACCGGCAGGTGTCGATCGAATTTCGGCTACAGCTGCACGGCTCCCTGGGCCGGGCGCTGCGCTGCTTGGGCGAACGGAGCGGCGGCCCGGAGACGCTGCGCGAGGCGGTGGCCAGCTTGCGCGCCGCGGTCCCGCTGCGGACCTCCAGGAACGCTTACGACTGGGCGGTCGTGCAGGACGAGCTGTCCCGCGCGCTCCTCGCGCTCTGCGTTTGCACGAAAAAGCCCGAACTGCTGACCGAGGCCTACTCGGCCAGCGATTCGGCGCTGAGCATCCTGACCCGGGAGAGCCATCCCTTCGACTGGGCCGTCGCCTTGTCCACGCGGGCGATGAGCCTCGGCGCCCTGGTCGAGAGCGAGTCGACCCTGCGCCGTGCCGGCGAGGACCTGCGGGCCGCTTTGGAGGTCTTCGATCGGATCGATGCGCCGCTTCAGGGCCGGCAATGCCGGCGCGACCTCGACCGGATCATGGCCGTGCTGGCGCGGAACCTGCCCCACGAGGCGGAGGACGCGCGGCAGGCGCGCCCTCGCCAAGCGGTCGGCTGAAGCCCCCGGATCTAGCGGTTCATCCGGTTGTCGACCAGGTCGGTCACCACGCTGGGATCGGCCAGGGTCGAGGTGTCGCCCAGGTTGCCATAGTCGTTCTCGGCGATCTTGCGCAGGATCCGGCGCATGATCTTGCCGGAGCGGGTCTTGGGCAGGCCCGGCGCCCACTGGATCAGGTCCGGCGAGGCGATCGGGCCGATCTCCTTGCGGACCCACTGGACCAGCTCCTTGCGCAGCTCCTCCGAAGGCTCCTCTCCGGCGTTCAGGGTCACGTAGGCGTAGATGCCCTGGCCCTTGATGTCGTGGGGATAGCCGACCACGGCCGCCTCGGCCACCTGGTGATGGGCGACCAGGGCGCTCTCGACCTCGGCGGTGCCCATGCGGTGGCCGGAGACGTTGATCACGTCGTCGACCCGGCCGGTGATCCAGTAGTAGCCGTCCTCGTCGCGGCGGCAGCCATCGCCGGTGAAGTACTTGCCGGCATAGGTCGAGAAGTAGGTCTGCACGAAGCGTTCGTGGTCGCCGTAGACCGTGCGCATCTGGCCCGGCCAGGAATCGGCGATGCAGAGGTTGCCTTCGGTCGCGCCCTGCAGGACCTTGCCGTCGGCGTCGACGATCTCCGGCTGCACGCCGAAGAAGGGCCGGGTCGCGGAGCCGGGCTTGAGCGGCGTCGCGCCGGGCAGCGGCGTGATCAGGATCCCGCCGGTCTCGGTCTGCCACCAGGTGTCCACGATGGGACAGCGCTGGTCGCCGACCAGCTCGTGGTACCACATCCAGGCCTCGGGGTTGATCGGCTCGCCGACCGTGCCCAGCAGGCGCAGGCTGCCGCGGTCGGTCGCCTTGACCGGCCCCTCGCCCTCGCGCATCAGGGCGCGGATCGCGGTCGGCGCGGTGTAGAAGCTGTTGACCTTGTGCTTGTCGCAGACCTGCCAGAAGCGCGAGGCGTCGGGATAGTTGGGCACGCCCTCGAACATCAGGGTGATCGCGCCGTTGGCCAGCGGACCGTAGACGATGTAGCTGTGCCCGGTGACCCAGCCGACGTCCGCCGTGCACCAGTAGATGTCGCCGTCGTGGTAGTCGAAGACGTACTGGTGGGTCATCGCCGTGTAGACCATGTAGCCGCCGGTGGTGTGCAGCACGCCCTTCGGCTTTCCGGTCGAGCCCGAGGTGTAGAGGATGAACAGCGGATCCTCGGCGTTCATCTCCGCCGGCGGGCAGTCGGGCGAGGCGGCCTCGGTCAGCTCGTGGTACCAGACGTCGCGGCCGTCGTCCCAGTCGACCTTGCCGCCGGTGCGCTTGACCACGACGCACTTCTTCACCGAGGGGCAGGAGGCCAGCGCCAGGTCGGCATTCTTCTTCAGGGGCACCTTGCGGCCGCCGCGCAGGCCCTCGTCGGCGGTGATCACGACGTTGGAATCGCAGTCCTGGATGCGCCCGGCGAGGGAGTCCGGCGAGAAGCCGCCGAAGACGACCGAATGGATCGCGCCGACCCGGGTGCAGGCCAGCATCGCCACCGCGGCCTCGGGGATCATCGGCATGTAGATCGTGACCCGGTCGCCCTTCTGGACCCCGATCTCCTTCAGGCCGTTTGCCAGGCGGCAGACCGCCTCGTGCAGCTCCCGGTAGGTGATCTTCTTGTCGTCCTTGGGGTCGTCGCCCTCCCAGATGATCGCGGTCTGGTCGCCGCGCGTCTCCAGGTGCCGGTCCAGGCAGTTGTAGGAGGCGTTCAGGGTGCCGTCGTGGAACCACTTGATGTGGACGTCGCCCGGACCGTAGGACACGTCCTTGACCTGGGTGAAGGGCTTGAACCAGTCGATGCGCTTGCCGTGCTCGCCCCAGAAGGCCTCCGGGTCGGCGATCGACTGCTCGTACATCTTGAAGTAGGTCGCCTCGTCGGCCCAGGCCCGCTCCGCCCAGGACTCGGGAACGGGAAAGACGTGATGCTCCGTCATGCTTCTTGGCCTCCCTGCTGAGGATCGCTTTGCCGCCGGAAGCTAGCATCCGGCCGCCGCTCTCCCTTTGTCATAGGTCAATTCTGCAAGCCTATTCTCGGCAAGACGCGACAAAAGACAAGGGGCGCCGCCGCCGGGCGCTGCGGCGCGATCTCTGCCCCCTAGTTTGCGCCGGCCGGCGCGCACATAACCCCTCCCCCTCGATGGGGCGCGTACGCGCGGCGCTGCGCGCGGGTTGGGAGGGGGTGAACCTCCGAAGTCCCGGCACCGGCAGATTTCGGGGCTCAGCCGTCGCTGGGCCCCTCGGCCGTCAGGTCGAGGTAAATCCCGCCGTCCTCGGCGACCTGGAGCGCGACCGTCGTCAGGCTCGCCCCGGCGCAGGGGCCGGCGATGCAGTAGCCGTCCTCGATCCGGAACAGGGCGCCGTGGGTGTGGCACATGAGGTAGCTGCCGTCGGCGTTCATGAAGCGATCGGGCTCCCAGTCCAGGGGCGTGCCGGCATGGGGGCAGGCGTTGGCGTAGCCGTAGACCGCCTCGGCCTCGCGCACCACGAAGATCTCG
Organism: Kiloniellales bacterium; assembly: GCA_030066685.1. Taxonomy (NCBI): domain Bacteria; kingdom Pseudomonadati; phylum Pseudomonadota; class Alphaproteobacteria; order Rhodospirillales; species Kiloniellales bacterium. The sequence goes on from JASJBF010000010.1 coordinate 143,106, forward strand.
CGGCGCGCCAAGCCCTCGCCGAAGACGAAGCCCCTGCCCTCGCCGTCCTCGATGTCCTCCAGGCGGCAGAGATAGCCGTCCCCGGCGCTCACCCCTCGGTCTCGCCCAGGGCGCAGATCAGCCGCCAGTGCGCTTCCTCGATCGGCATGACCGAGAGCCGCGACTGGCGCACCAGGGCGATGCCCTCGAGCCGCGGCTCGGCCTTGATCTGGGCCAGGGTCACCGGCTTTGCGAAGGGCCTGACCGCCTTGACATCGACCATGCCGAAGCGTCCGGACTCGTCGCTCGGGTCGGGGTAGTACTCCTTCACCACCTCAACGATGCCGACGACTTGCTTCTCGTTGACCGAGTGATAGAAGAAGGCCCGGTCGCCGATCTTCATGGCCTTCAGGTTGTTGGACGCCTGGTAGTTGCGCACGCCGTCCCATTCGGCCGTGCCGTCGCGGACCTGGTCGTCCCAGGACCAGGTGCCGGGCTCCGACTTGACCAGCCAGTAGGCCATGCTCCTCCTCCCCGCTTGCTGCGTCTCGGCGCGGACCCTTCTGCGCCCGCGGCGGCCCAAGTGATAGCGGGGAACGGGCAAGGGGAAAAGGGCCGCGGGCCGGAGGCAGGGGGAACAGGCGACGTGGGGTTGGGGACTTCGATCGCGGGACGCAAGTGGCCCTCTCTGGCCCTGCTGGCGCTCTGCCAGATCGCCGCCATGGCCCTGTGGTTCTCCGCGACCGCGGTGATCCCCGCCCTGCAAGCAGAGCATGAGCTCTCGGCCTTCACTCAGTCGCTTTTCACCTCGGCGGTGGCCCTCGGCTTCGTCGCCGGCTCCCTGGCCAGCGCCGTGCTCGGCCTGGCCGACCGGCTCGACCCGCGTCGCTTCATCATGGCCTCGGCCCTGGTCGCCAGCCTGGCCAACGCCGGGATCCTGCTCGCCGATCCCGGCACCGCCGGTGGCCAGGCCGGCATCGTCCTGCTGCGCCTGGTGACCGGGGCCTGCATGGCCGGGATCTATCCGGTCGGCATGAAGGTCGCCGCCTCCTGGGCGGTCGACGACATGGGGCTGCTGGTCGGCTTTCTGGTCGGCGCCATCGTCCTGGGCACCGCCTCGCCACATCTTTTCAACGCCCTCGGCGGGGTCGACTGGCGCTTCACCATCGCGACGGCTTCGGTTGCCGGGCTGCTGTCCGCACTCTTCATCAACCTGGTCGGCCTCGGCCCGCGCCTGCAGGCGGCGGCCCGCTTCGAGGCCAGGTTCGCCCTCACCGCCTGGCGCCACCTGCCGCTGCGCCTCGCCAACTTCGGCTATCTCGGCCACATGTGGGAGCTCTACGCGATGTGGGCCTGGATCGGCGCCTTCCTGCAGGCCAGCTTCGCGCTCAGCCTGGCGCCCGATCAGGCCCCGCTCTGGGCCAAGCTGGTCACCTTCGCAACCATCGCCGCCGGCGGCCTGGGCTGTCTGGGTGCCGGCTTCTTCGCCGACCGCTGGGGCCGGACCACGCTCACCATGCTGGCCATGGCGGTCAGCGGCAGCTGCGCGCTGGCGGTCGGCTTCCTCTTCGGCGCGGCGCCCTGGCTGCTGATCCTGCTCTGCCTGGTCTGGGGCGTCTCCATCGCGGCGGACTCGGCCCAGTTCTCCTCCTCGATCGCGGAGCTTTCCGAGCGCCACCTGGTCGGTACCATGCTGACGGTGCAGACCAGCCTCGGCTTCCTTCTGACCCTGATCACCATCCACCTCATGCCCCACCTGGTCGACTGGCTGGGCTGGCGCTACGCCTTCGCGCCGCTCGCCATCGGCCCCTTCCTCGGGGTCTGGGCCATGGCCCGTCTGCGCGCGCACCCGGAATCGCGCCGCCTCGCCAGCGGGCGGCGGTGATTCCGCTCCTGAACGCTAAGGCCTGGCGTGCTCGCTGGTGAAGGGCCGGTTCAGCAGGCCGGCGATGGTCTCGTCGAGGTCGGCGCCGGCGTTGACCACCCGGTCGACGGCCGCGCAGATCGGCATCTCGACGCCCTGGCGCTCGGCCAGAGCCGCGACCGCAGCGGCGGAGAACACGCCCTCGGCGACCGAGCGCCGGGCGCCGAGGACCGCGTCGATCCGCTCGCCGTGGCCCAGGGCGACGCCCAGGGAGTAGTTGCGCGACTGCATGGCGCTGCAGGTCAGGGTCAGGTCGCCCAGGCCCGAGAGGCCCATCAGGGTCTCGGGCCGGGCGCCCAGGGCGACCCCCAGACGCACGACCTCGGCCAGGCCGCGGGTGATCAGGGCCGCCCGGGCGTTGTCGCCGAGCCGGCGGCCGGTGACGATGCCGCAGGCGATAGCGATGACGTTCTTGACCGCGCCGCCGACCTGGGCGCCGACCGGGTCGTCGGAGACGTAGGGTCGGAAGCTGCGACTGCCCAGCGCTTCGACCAGGGCCCGGGCCAGGGCCTCGTCGCTGGCCGCCAGGGTGGTCGCGGCCGGCAGGCCGGCGGCGACCTCCTTGGCGAAATTGGGGCCCGAGAGCACCGCCAGGGGCTGGCCCGGCAGGGCCTCGGCGGCGGCCTCGGTCATCAGGGCGAGGCTGCCCTGCTCGATCCCCTTGGAACAGATCACCAGGGGCCGCCCCGGCTTCAGCTTGCCGGCCAGGTCCCGGCAGAGCCTGCGCAGGTGCTGCGCCGGGGTGACCAGCAGCAGGGCGTCGCGCTCGGCGGCCTCGGCCAGGTCGCCACTGGCCCGGATCGCGGCATCCAGGCTCACGTTGGGCAGGTAGTCGGGGTTCGCGTGGCGCCGGTTGATCTCCTCCGCCAGCTCGGCGCGCCGGGACCAGAGCAGGACCTCGCGCCCGGCGCGCTGCAGCGCCGCCGCCAGCGCCGTGCCCCAGGCCCCGGCGCCGAGGACCGCGACCCGCTGGATGGCTCCCGCCCCGGCCAAAGCCCTGCCCCTAGATGCTGAAGTTGAAGGCGATGGAGATCCGGGTGCCGCCGCCCGAATAGGGCCGCACGGCGTGGGACAGCCAGCTCGGGAACATCAGGATCATGCCGCTGCGCGGCGTCACGATCTCGGAGGCGCCGCAGGACTGCCCACCCGGCACCGCGAAGGCCAGGCCCGGGGCGTACATCGCCGGCGCCACGCCGCGCGGATCCTGGATCTCGAACTGGCCGCCCAGGGCCGGGTCGGCGCCGATGCCGGCGTCGTCGACGTAGTAGCTGCCGGACCAGAAGGCGCCGGGGTGGGTGTGGAACTCGTTGCCGTGACCGTCCCGGTTGACGTTGGCCCAGGCGTTCATCTTCCAGCTCACCTGCTGGCGCTGGCCCTGGCGGTTGCAGGTCAGCTGGTCGGCGAGGCGGCGGGCGGCGTCCAGGACCCGCTGCGCGGCGGGACCGCCCCACTCGGGGAAGTCCCAGGTCGACTGCCAGCCGCCGCGGTTGGAGTGCTTGGTCGAGGGGTGGCTTTCCTCGCGGGCCAGGATGGTCGCCTTGAGGGCCTCGTTGAGCGCCGCCGCGTCGGCCAGCATCAGGGTGGCGACCGGGGTCGCGAAGACGCCCCTGACTCGAGCCTGCGGGCCCGCGTTGGTCTCGCTCATGGCATGGTGCCTCCGGTGTCGGCCGCCGTGGTGCCTGGCGGCGGGCGGCGCAGTTGCTCGAGCGGCCAGCGCGGCCGCGGGGCGAAATCCAAGGGATCGCCGAGGCCCAATCGCAGGCGCTCGACCCCGGCCCAGGCGATCATGGCGGCGTTGTCGGTGCAGAGCCAGGGCGGCGGCGCCAGCAGCGCGGCCCCGGCCTCGGCGGCGACCGCGCTGAGGCGCGCGCGCAGGTAGTGGTTGGCCGCGACGCCGCCGGCCACAACCAGCGGGCTGGGCTGCCCGTAGTCGGCTGCGAAGCGCGCCAGGGCGCGTCGGCAGCGGTCGGCCAGCACGTCGCCCACGGCGGCCTGGAAGTCGGCTGCCAGGTTCCTGACCGCCGGCGAGTTTCCCCCCGGGCGCGGTTCCATGGCGGCGACGACGTGGCGCACGGCGGTCTTCAGGCCCGAGAAGGAGAAGTCCAGGCTGTCGCGCCCCTTCATCGGCCGCGGCAGCTCGAAGTGTCCGGTCTCGCCCTCGGCGGCGGCGCGCTCGACCGCCGGGCCGCCGGGATAGCCCAGGCCGAGGAGCTTGGCGGTCTTGTCGAAGGCCTCGCCGGCAGCGTCGTCGACCGTGGTGCCCAGGCGGCGGTAGGCCCCGACCCCCTCGACCGCGAGAAGCTGGCAGTGCCCGCCCGAGACCAGCAGCAGCAGATAGGGAAAGTCCAGCTCTTCGGTCAGGCGGGCGCTGAGGGCGTGGCCCTCCAGGTGGTTGATCGCCAGGAAAGGCAGCCTGCGGGCGGCGGCGATGGCCTTGGCGGTCATCACGCCGACGAAGACCCCGCCGATCAGCCCGGGTCCGGCGGTGGCCGCGACGCCGTCCAGGTCCGCGAAGCCCAGGTCGGCCTCGACCAGGGCCCGGGCGATCAGGCCGTCCAGGTGCTCCAGATGGCTGCGCGCGGCGATCTCGGGCACCACCCCGCCGAAAGGGCTGTGCTCCTCGAGCTGGGAGAGCACCAGGTTGGACAGGATCTCCCGCTTCGCCGTCACCACGGCGGCGGCGGTCTCGTCGCAACTGGTCTCGATGCCCAAAATCCGCATGCCGATCCGCGTCCCCGGCCGATCTCCGCTTTCAGGGAGCCTTCGCTCTCTTTATATCTGGGCACTGCCCAGCCACGTGAGAGACTTAGCGGAGCCGAGGCCGGATGCACAAGGGACAGGACGCCGCAGGGGGCCGCACGATCTTCGCGGCCGGTGGCCGGCGCTGGCGATGAAGACCTGGCGCATCGGCACCCGGGGCAGCCCGCTGGCCCTCGCCCAGGCCCAGGAGGTGCGGCAGCGCCTGATCGCGGCGCACCCGGACCTGGCGGAAGAGCGGCGGCTGCAGATCGTCGTGATCACCACCACCGGCGACCGCGACCGCAGCCGCCCCCTGGCGGAGATCGGCGGCAAGGGCCTCTTCACCAAGGAGATCGAGGAGGCCCTGATCGCGGGCCGCATCGACCTCGCCGTGCACTCCATGAAGGACGTTCCGACCTGGCTGCCCGAGGGCCTGGAGATCGGCACCATCCTGCCCCGCGAGGACGCCCGCGACGCGCTCTTCTCGGGCGCCGGCGATAGCCTGGCCGCCCTGCCCGCCGGCGCCGTGGTCGGCACGGTCAGCCTGCGCCGTCAGGCCCAGATCCTGGCCGCCCGGCCCGACCTGGAGGTCGTGCCGATCCGCGGCAACGTCGACACCCGCCTGCGCAAGCTTGAGGAGGGCCGGGTCGACGCGACCCTGCTGGCGGTCGCCGGCCTGCGCCGGCTGGGCCAGGCCGATCGCATCACCGCGGCCCTGGCGCCCGAGGAGATGCTGCCGGCCGTGGCCCAGGGCGCCATCGGCCTCGAGGTGCGCCATGCCGACGACGCGGCCAAAGCCCTGCTGGCGCCCTTGAACGACGCCGACTCGGCCCTGCGGGTCGGCGCCGAGCGGGCCTGCCTGGAGGTGCTCGACGGCTCCTGTCGCACCCCGATCGCGGCCTACGCCGAGCTGAGCGGCGGCCGCCTGCGCCTGCGCGCCCTGGTCGCCGCCCCCGACGGCAGCCGGGTCTTCCGCGCCGAGGCCGAGAGCGCGCCTGCGGAGGCCGAGGGCCTCGGCCGGGCTCTGGGCCAGGAGCTGCGGATCGAGGCCGGCGAGGACTTCTTCAAGGCCCTGGGGCATCTGTAATGCGGGTCCTGGTCACCCGCCCCCGGCCCGACGCCGAGGCCTTCGCCGCAGCCTTGGCGGCGCGCGGCCACGAGGCCCTGATCGAGCCCCTGCTCGAGATCAAGCTGGCCGAGCGTTCGGCCCTGCCGGCGGAGCTGGACGCCTTCCAGGCCCTGCTGGCGACCAGTGCCAACGGCCTGCGCGCCTTCGCCGCCCTGACCGAGCGGCGCGAGCTTCCGGTCTTCGCGGTCGGGCCGGCCTCGGCCGAGGCGGCGAAGGCGGCGGGCTTCTCCAAGGTCGAGAGCGCCGAGGGCGACGTCGAGGCCCTGGCCCGCCTGGTCCGCGCCCGACTCTCGCCGGACGACGGGGTCCTGCTGCACGCCGCCGGGTCGAGCCTGGCCGGCGACCTCAAGGGCGAGCTGGAGGCTGCGGGCTTTACGGTGACCCGGGCGGTGCTCTATACCGCCGAGGCGGCGGCCCGGCTGTCGGACGCCGCGCAGGCGGCGCTGCGCGCCGGCCAGGTGGACGCGGTCGCACTGTTCTCGCCGCGCAGCGCCGAGACCTTCGCCGCCCTGGTCCGCGAGGCCGGCCTGGCGGAGGCCTGCCGGTCGCTCCGGGCATTCTGCCTCAGCGCCGCGGTGGCGGCGGTGCTGGAGGCACGAGGCTGGACGGCGCTGGAGGTCTCGGCGCGTCCGGAGACCGAGGCGCTGTTGGCGCTCCTCGACCGCCCGGCGGCGCAGGGGCGGTCCGATGCGGGGGAAAGCAAGGACAAGGGCATGGCGGAACAGGACGGCGTGGCGGCGTCCGGCGAGAAGGCAAATGGCGAGACGGAGTCCGCCGCGGTCTCGGTCATCGGCCGTTTCGGCGGCATCCGGCCTATGGCGCAGAAGCTGGGCATCGCGGTCAGCACGGTCCAGGGCTGGCGCGAGCGCGGCGTGATCCCCAAGGGGCGCCACGGCCAGATCCGGGCGGCCGCGGCCGCCGGCGGCATCGCGCTGCCGGACGAAGAGCTTGACGCGGCCGGCAAGCGAACGGCCGCGGCTTCCGCCGAACCTTCCGGGCCGGCCAAGCTTCCCGGCCCGAAACCCGAAACGCCCAAGCCTGAAGCGCCCCGGCCCGAAGCCGCCAAGCCGGAAACCCGGAAGTCCGACCTCTCGAAACCAGACGCGCCAGAGCCGGCCGAACCGCCCTCGGACGCAAAGCCGGCACCGCGCAGCAGCATGGCGACGGCAGCGGCCGCCGGCCGCGGTTCCAGGTCATCGTCGGCGCCGCTGAGCGGTGGCGGCGGCTGGCTCTTCGGCTTCCTGCTGGGGGCTTTGGTGTTCCTGGGCGGGCTGGGGATTGCGGTGCTGAGCCGCGACACCTGGCTGCCCCTGCTGGGCGAGCCGAGCGGCGTGGTCGTGGCCGAGCCTTCGCCCGAGCTGCTGGAACGGCTCGACGCGCTGGAGCGGGCGCTCTCGGCCCAGGAAGGCGCCGCCGGGGCCGAGTTCGCCGCCGAGATCGGTCGCCTGCGCGCTGCCCTGTCGCGGGTCGAGGCCGAGGTCGGTGCCGGCGCCTCGACCAGCAGCGAGGCTCAGGCCGCCCTCTCGGGACTGGAGGCGCGACTCTCGAGCCTGGACCGCCGGGTCGCCCAGCTCGGCCGCCGGACCGGCGCCGACGAGGCGCTGCGGGCCGACCTGGACGACCTGGCCGCGCGCCTGGACGCGATCGAAGGGCGGCTGGTGGCGCTGCCGCAGGTCGGACCGGACGGCCGCATCGCCCTGCCGGAGCAGGTCGCCGTGGTGCTGGCCATCGCCCAGCTGCGCGACGCGCTGCGGCGGTCGGCGCCCTTCGCGCGCGAACTGGACGCCCTGACCCGCCTGGCCGGTGGCGACGCCGAGCTGGCCGCGGTGCTCGACACCCTGGCGCCCAACGCCGCCGCCGGGATCCCGACCCGGGAGAGCCTGCGCGCCGAGTTTCCCCAGGTCGCGCGCGCGATCGCCGCGGCCGGCGCCGGCGCCGGCGAGGAAGGCTGGCTCGCCGGGGTGCGGCGGCGGCTGAGCGACCTGGTGACGGTGCGGCCGGTGGGCGGCGATGCCGTCGGCGAGGACCCCGGCGCGGTCGCGGCGCGGGCCGAGGCCCGGGTCGCGGCCGGCGACCTGGCCGGCGCCCTGGCCGAGCTGGACGGGCTGTCCGGTCGGGCCGCGGCGGCGGCCGCCGACTGGCGCCGGGCCGCCCGGGCCCGCGGCGCGGCCGAGGACGCGCTGCAGTTGCTGGGCGGACGGGTGGTCGAGAGCCTGGCGCCCAGCCTGGCGGCCGCGCAAGACCCGGCGCCCGAAACGGAAGCCGAAACGGAGGCCGAGGCTGCGGCGGAGACGGAGCCCGAAACGGCGCCCGAGCCGGAGTCCGAGACGGCAACGCAGAGGGGGCCGGACCCGGCGGCCGAGTCCGCCGGCGACGCCGCCACTGACCCGGACCCGCAGTAGGCGCAGGGCGGTGGCGGGCATGTGGCGGTCCCTTTTCTACTTCTTAAAGCTTGCGATCCTGGTCGCGATCGCCTTCTGGTTGGCCGAGCGGCCGGGCGAGCTCAGCCTGACCTGGCAGGGCTACCGCATCGAGACCTCGGTCGGCGTGCTGCTGCTGGCGGTCTACGTTGCGGTGCTGATCGGGGCCAGCTTCTACTATATCTGGCGCCAGCTCCGCCGGGCGCCCTTTCTGGCGTCCGACTCGATCCTCGCGGGACGCAAGCGGCGCGGCTACAAGGCGCTGACCCAGGGCATGGTCGCGGTCGCTGCCGGCGACGCCGAGGAGGCCCGGCGCATGGCCAAGAAGGCCGAGGTCCTGCTCGACGAGCCGCCTTTGACCATGCTGCTGCAGGCCCAGGCCGCTCAGCTCGGCGGCGACGAGGCGGCGGCCAAGCGCTATTTCAAGTCGATGCTGGAGCGCGACGAGACCCGCTTCATGGGCCTGCGCGGGCTCTTGATGCAGGCCCTGCGCGACGGTGACCAGGCCCTGGCGCTGGACTACCTGGAGCAGGCCCGCAGGATCCGCCCCGATGCCCATTGGGTGATCAACGGCCTCCTCGATCTGCAGCTCCAGCGCGGCGACCTGGCCGGCGCCCAGGACAGCGTCACCCGCGCCCGCAAGGCTCGGGCCCTGCCGCCGGCCGAGGCGAGCCGGCGCCGCGCCGTGCTGCTGGTCGCCCAGGCCCAGGAGGCGCAGGCCGCCGGCGACAACCCGCGCGCCCTTAAGCATCTGCGCGAGGCCGGCAAGCTGACCGAGGACCTCCTGCCCGGCACCCTTATAGAGGCCGAGATCCTGCTCGCCGAGGGCAAGGACCGGGCGGCGGCCAAGCTGGCCGAGCGGGCCTGGCCCAAGGCGCCGCACCCGCGCCTGGCCGAGCTCTACCTGCGCGCCCTCGGCGAGGGCAAGGGGGTCTCGGGCCTCAAGGCCATCGTGCGCCTGACCGAGACAGCGCCGGAGCATCGGGAGAGCCTTCTGGCCCGGGCCCGGGCCGCCCTCGATGCCCGGCTCTGGGGCGAGGCCCGGCGCTACCTGGCCGCCGCCCAGGACGTCGGCCCCGGCGAGGCGATCTGCCGCCTCATGGCCAAGCTGGAGGACTCCGAGCACGGCGACGTCGCCGCCGCGCGCAACTGGCTGGACAAGGCGACCCAGGCCCCGGCCGAGCCGGCCTGGGTCTGTGGCACCTGCGGCACCACCGGGCCGGAATGGAGCGCGACCTGTGCCGCCTGCAAGAGCTTCGACGCCATCGCCTGGCGCCGTCCGCCCAGCGTCGCTGCGCCCCTCTTGGCCGAATCCCAGGTTGCCGAGGCAGCGCCACCGCCGTCCGCGGCCGCCTCGGGCACGACCATCGAGGCGCTGCCGGCCAGGAGCCGCCGGGTCGAGGGCGGCTAACCGCCGGCGTTGACGCGCGGCCGCAGCCTGCATTACCTTCCGCCCGCGTTCATGCCAGCGGCCTTCACGGGCCCGGCCCTCAGGCGATCGAGCCGAAGTAGCTCAGCGGTAGAGCAACTGATTCGTAATCAGTAGGTCGGGAGTTCGATTCTCCCCTTCGGCACCATCTTCTTCTATTTGACGGGCAGTTCACGCGACGTTCTGTACGCGACCCATCGAGACCTATCTTGTGTCCGCATTGTGTCCGTATCTCTCTTTGTCTCCCAGAAACCGGATTACCTGCATCGCTTCGATCGGGCTGCTGCACTCAACTCCTGGCGAATTGGAGGCATGCGAAAGCCCGAATAGTTTGGGACGTAGATTCCCAGGCATTGTCGACATCCAGCCTCTCTTTTACCAGGGAGCGTTGATACTGACCCATTTGATGGCGCGCGGCGGCCCGCTGCGTTGCGCTCCGCTTACGGTGCCCAGCACCGCTGCGCGAAGCGCGCCTGACGGGCGGGCAAGCAAACCCGGTCAAATGGGTCAGTATCAACGCTCCTTGGCATCAGCTGCGGTACAGGGTCTCTCTCAGCCGGGGGGTTTGTGTCCCTGCGGCTGGTGTGGGAGCTGGGGGACACAACCAGAATGCACGAAAGCACCGTGTGACTTCTGTCCTCTGACTGCATTGATGCCACCCGTGGCATCCAGCTCACAGGGCCGACCACGGCGTTGCGGAACTGTGGGAACTAGGTTAAGCAGGCAATCCTGATCGGTTTATCACATATGCCCCGCACGCCTCTTCAACCCCGTCCTGCCGTCTTCTTCGACCGTGACGGCGTGCTCAATCACGATGCCGGCTATACTCATCGAATCGAGGACTTCCGCTGGATGGGAACCGCCCGGCAAGCGATCAAGTTCTGCAACGACTCAGGGTACTTTGTTTTCGTGGTGACCAACCAGGCCGGCATAGCGCACGGCTATTACGACGAAAGGGCGGTGCGTCGGCTACACCGCTACATGAACGACGAGATTCTCGAGCAAGGCGCGCGGATCGACGATTTTCGCTATTGTCCTCATCACCCCGAGGGTTCGGTCCCCGCCTTCGCCAAGTCCTGCTTCTGCCGCAAGCCGCGCCCCGGCATGATCCTCAGCTTGCTTCGTGATTGGCCGGTCATCACGGCTGGGAGTGTTATGTTCGGCGACAAGCAAAGCGACATCGAGGCCGCCGAGGCCGCCGGGCTGCCTGGCGTTCTCTTCACCGGTGGCTGCCTGCAATCCGTCGTCGAAACCGCGCTGTCCAAAATCTAGATCGATTTCCAACCAAGCTGCTAGTCTCCGCGAATTGGAGACATGCGAGAGCTAGAAGGGCCGTGACATGCTGTCTCGATACCTGAAAGAAACCGCCGACAACATCCGGGCCGCCGCGAACGCCGATCTAGACGGCTGCATGGAGCGGGCGATCGGACTTGTCGCCGATGCGGTCAGGAACAGACGCCCGGTCCTGGTCTGCGGAAACGGCGGATCCATGGCGGACAGCTTGCACATCAGCGGCGAGCTGGTGTCGCGTTTCAAGGTCGAACGGCAAGGCCTGCCGGTTATTGCGCTGGGCATCAACCTGGCGGCCTCGACGGCCTGGAGCAACGACTACTCCTATGAGACCCAGTTCGCCCGCGAGGTCGAGGCTTTCGGGACCGAGGGCTCAACCATCATCGGTCTGTCCACCAGCGGCAACTCGAGCAACGTTATTGCCGCCTTCGAAACGGCCCGGCAAATGGGCATGAAGACCATAGCTCTGACGGGCAAGGGCGGCGGTAAGCTGGCCGATCTCGCCGACGTCTTGCTGGCGGTCCCCTTAAGCGACACGCCGCGTGTCCAGGAGGCGCACGTCGCCTGCTACCACTACCTCTGCATGGAAGTTGAGAAGGCCATTGTTTGAAACCGGGCGCTCCTAAGCCGCATTTTCCTGCAGCCAATCGATGGTCATGCGTAGCCCTTCGCGCAGGCTCACCCTGGGGCGCCAACCCAGCTCGAGTATTCGCGTGGAGTCGAGCTGTTTTCTCGGCATTCCATCGGGCTTTTCGGTCGCGTAGTGGAATCCGCCGGAATAGCCGACCTCGGAGGCGACCAATTGCGCCAGCTCCGAGATGCTGACGCTTTCCCCCGCGCCGATATTGATGACGTCCTCGGCGCTGTAATGTTCCATAAGGAAGATCAGCGCGCGCGCCGCGTCGTCGACGTAAAGGAACTCGCGTCGCGGCCTCCCGGTGCCCCAGATCTCGACTGGGCCACCGCTCTTTCGCGCCTCGGTGATTTTGCGAATCATGGCCGGCACGACATGGCTGGCGGCCGGATCGCAATTGTCACCTGGACCGAACAGATTGGTTGGGACGACCACGATGAAATCGTCACCGTACTGTCGTCGGTAGGCCTGGCACAGCTTGATGCCGGCGATCTTCGCCACCGCGTACCACTGGTTGGTCGGTTCGAGCGGACCGGTCAGCAAGTCGGCTTCCGCCATTGGCTGCTTGGCCAGCCTAGGGTAGATACACGACGAACCGAGGAACATCAGCTTGCCGGTGCTTGCGAGGTGCGCGCCATGCACGATGTTGTGCACGATCGCCAGGTTGTCATGGATGAAGTCGGCCGGCCGGGTGTCATTGGCCAGGATACCGCCGACCGTGGCCGCGCTGACGAAAATGGCATCGGGCCGATTGGCATCGATCCATGCCTCGGTATCGCTTTGGCGGCGCAGGTCGAGTTCGTCGCGGCCGACGGTCAGAATTCGGCAGTTCCTCGTCTCCAGCTCACGTACAAGGGCTGACCCGACCATTCCGCGATGGCCGGCCACCCAGACGCGCTTGCCCGACAGGTCGAACAGCTTCTCGGCCATGGGTCACACGTTGCCGTAGCGGCTGTCGCGGATCATGACATAGCCCTTGATGAGTTCTTCGATGCCGGCGTCGAGTGAGTGTTCCGGCTTGAAGCCTGTGCTCTCGATCTTCTCGTTGGACACGATATAGTCGCGTTTGTCCGGGTCCTCGCCGATCGGGGCCTCCAAGACCTGGAAGGCCGGGATGCGCTTCCGAATCCGCTCGCACAATTCCAGCTTCGACAGGTTTGCGTCGGACAGCCCGACGTTGTAAGGCTCGTCCTTCATGCTTTCGAAATTGTCGATACCGTGCAGAAAAACGCGGGCGACGTCGCGGACGTGAACATAGTTGCGCTTGAAATGGGCCTCGAACAGCACGACGGCACGGTCATAGACGGCGCGGTAGACGAAGTCGTTCACCAGGAGATCGATGCGCATTCGCGGGGCCATGCCGAATACGGTGGCCAGACGGAAGCTGATGGCGTTGCCGCGGTCCAGCACCGCCGATTCCGCCTCGACCTTGGTCTTGCCGTAAGTCGAAATCGGCAGCAGCGGCGTGTCCTCGGTACAGTACTTACCGGCCTCGCCGATGCCGTAACCTGAATTTGTGGTTGGTATCAGGATCCGCTGCTCCTTCGACAGCATCCTTGTCAGCATGACGACGGCGTCTCGGTTGGTCGTCACCGTGGCGATCTCATCGTCGCGGCAAAGCGGAGCCCCCACCAAGGCGGCCAGGGGGATCACGATATCGGCTTTGCTTATCAGCGGCCTAAGCACAGCCTCCGATCGCGCATCGCCCTTGACGACCGTGAAGTTCGAATCCGCGCAGCTGCTGGCCAGAGAGTTCTGCTTGAACATGAAATTGTCGAGCACGGTGACCCGGTGGCCCGCCATCAGCATCTCGGGGACCATGATCGAGCCCAGATAGCCCGCGCCTCCAGTAATCAGTACATTCAGTTTCGCGACCATCGCATTCCCTCTTGTCGCCGTTCGCTTCTATGTTCGCCTGAGGGTCCTCAAGAGGTCAGCAGGCCGCATCCAGCACTTCGCGCAGCCGGTGGATCTGCGGCGAGAGGTCGTAGGGGTGGTTGCCGACGAAGAAACCATAGTCATGCGCGATGTGGGCGTTCTCGATTTCGCCGACCGTGTCATAGTCGTAGTACTTCAAGACATCGTGACGCAAAAAGCAGCCGCCGGTGATGATGCGGAAGCCGATGTCGGATTCTGTAAGGGCGGCAAAGACCTTACGCCGGTCGATATCCTTGCCTGGATTCAAGACGATCGTGAAGGCAAAAGCTGAACTCTTGCCATTTTCCTTCTGGATGATGAAGCGGTCGTCGCCGCCGAACAGCTCCTGGAACAGGGCCCAGTTCGCCCGGCGCTTGGCGGTCATGCCGGGCAGCTTCTTGAGCTGCTCAAGGCCGACGGCGCCCGACATCTCAAGCGGCCGCAGATTGTAACCCGGCAGGATGAAGCGATAAGCCTCGAACCGGTCGTCGCCGCCGCGTTCGTACAGCGGGGTGTCGTCGGGCAGGTCGCGGGTCCACCCATGGGCACGAATCGACCGGCATAGGTGCGCCAGCTCCATGTCGTCGGTCAGAACCATGCCACCTTCCATGGTGGAGATGTGGTGCGAGAAAAAGAAGCTGAAGGTGTTTATCTCGCCGAAAGTCCCGGTTTTTCTGCCGCCGAGTTCGGCATCCATCGACTCGCAGTTGTCCTCGAACAGGTAGAGGCCATGCTCGTCACAGAAGGCGCGCATCACATCCAGGGCGGCCGGATTGCCCAGGATGCTGACCGCCATCACGGCCTTGGTCTTCGGCGTCAGCGCCGCCTCGAGCTTGGAGACGTCGACATTCAAGGACTCGAGCTCGACATCGAGGAAACGAAGCTTCAGGCCGAACTGCTGCAAGGGATGATATGTCGTACTCCACGAGATCGCCGGCACAATCACCTCATCGCCGCGCTTCAGCGGGTTGTCCTTCTTGTAGGTCAGGGCGGCCACGCCGGCGAGGTTGGCCGAGGAGCCGGAGTTGACCATCACGCCGTGGGCCTTGCCGAAGTAGGCGGCGAACGTCTGCTCGAACTGCGCCACACACTTGCCCATGGTGAAGAAGCCGGAGTCGATGACACGATGTATGGCATCGATTTCCTCCTGGCCCCAAGAGGAGGAGGCGAGGTCATAGAACATTGGCGATCGGGTCCTTTAGACAGTTCTCTCGTCACATGGATGGGTTCAGCCGTTTCGCCGCAGCCGCCGGCACCTGGCTAGAACGGTCCCTTGAACTCGGCTTGGTAGGCGAGTTGGCACGCCTCTTCCGGCGGCGCCCAATGACCCTCCTCGGGACGGACCATTTTGTGGGCCGCAGTAGCGATCGTCGCCGGGTTCGCATAGAAGAGGCGCTCCAGCGCCGGTGTGGTCGGACAAGTGGTCGGCGCAAAGCCCATCCGGTGCACCTGGAGGGGCTGCTCGGGCCCCAGCATTTCGCAGACGCGGGCAACGATTTCGGCGCTGGCGCCGCAGCTTGTCCAGGCGTTGTCGACCACGAGCAAGCGCCCGGTCTTGCGCACAGAGTCCGCAATGGTCTCGACATCCAGTGGGATCAGCGAGATCGGATCGATGACCTCGGCTTTGATACCGACGTCGGCCAGCAGGTCGCGGGCGCGCAGGGCTTCCATGACCATGTTCGATACGCCGACGATACTAATATCGTCGCCTCTGGTGATCACGCGGGCCTCGCCGAACTCGACGGTATAGGGGGTTTCCGGCACATAGGCCTCGGTGAAGTACAGCAGCCTGTGCTCCACGAACATGACTGGGTTGTTGTCGCGGATCGCCGCGATGAGGCAGCCCTTCGCATCATGCGCATTTGAGGGCGCCACGACCTTCAAGCCGGGCACGTGCATGAACATCGCGTGCAGGCCCTGCGAATGCTGGGCGCCTTGTCCCCACGACTTGCCGATCATGCTCCGCACCACCAGTGGCACATTGACCTGACCGCCGTACATGTAGTGGCTCTTGGCCGCGATGTTCACAAGCTGGTTCATGCAGAGCATCATGAAATCCATGCGAATATGCACGTGAATCGGCCGCATGCCCGCCATGGCGGCGCCAATCGCCACACCGGTCATGGCGTCTTCCGACAACGGCGTCGTGAAAACGCGCTCGGACCCAAACCTTTCGAGCAAACCGCTGGTGGAGCCCTGTATCGCCTTATGGTCGTCGACATCCAGACCCATCACAAAGACAGAGGGATCGGCTGCCATCTCCTGACAGGCGGCTTCGGCGAGGGCGTCGACATAGCGAAGAAGGCGCTGGGAGCTATTCCGCGAAGACATGGGTCATAAGCTCCTGCGGTTCTGGGAAGGGACTATTTTCGGCGAAGTCGAAGGCTTCGCGAATCTGTTCTTCGATGGCAACGTCAATGGCCTCGCGCTGGGATTGTGGAACCATCCCGGCAAGCCAGGTCAGTTGGTCGTTGGCGATCCAGGAGTCGGCCTCGTCTCGGGAGCGATAGCCGGCGGCGAAGTCCTCGTTGGGGCCGACGTGTTCCTTCCAGCGGTAGGCATGGACTTCCAGGAAAGCAGGGCCGTTGCCCGAACGGACGTGCTCGACTGCCTTCGCCGCCGCTTCCCGGACGGAAAAAATTTCACCATCGGCCACGCGCTGGGCCTTCACGCCGAAGCTTTGCATCCGCTCGACCAAGGCATTCCTTGCCCAGCGCTTCGAAAGCGGCTCGTGGATCGCATAGAAGTTGTTCTCACAGACAAAAAGGACCGGCAATCCGTGCAACGAGGCAAAATTGACCGTTTCGTAAAAGCAACCTTCCTCCGTCGCACCGTCGCCGAAGAAACAGACCGCGATCCGGTCCCCGCCTAGGCGCTTCAGGGCGAGCGCGACGCCCGCTGTGTGCGGTATGTGCGTGGCGACGACCGCTGAGGCCCCGAGGACGTTGTTGTCGGCAGCAATCAAGTGCATCGACCCGCCCTTGCCGCCGGCGCAGCCGCCGGACTTGCCGTACAGCTCCGCAATCATGCGCTTGAGCGAGCCGCCCCGCGCCAGGTAGACGGCATGGCCGCGATAGGAGCCGCCGCAGACGTCGTCCGCCCGTAGGACATCGCTCACTGCCACGGTCACGAACTCCTGCCCGATCGAAAGGTGAACAGGGGACTTGATGTCGTCGCTTGGATAGACCCGAGCGATCTCCTCTTCAACCCGCCGAATGTAGCGGAGCATTTGATACAGGCGGATTGCCAAGCCTTCGCAAGACCCCTGCTTGGTTTCCACGTTTATTACCTCCGTTTTCGCAATAACAGTGATGACGATTTTCGATATCGGCACTGCCCTTGTGTCATCTGCTCGTAGTCAAGTACCTTGGAAGACGGAAGGACGGGCGATCGTGAGGACATACGAGGAAACCTCACGACGCGCAATATCAGATCAAAGCCCGGCGCCGCCGATCTCACATTCTCACTCGGAATGCCGCACGCCACACCGAAAACACAGTTCGCCGCCTAGATGAGCCTGGATTGACGAAAATTCATCGAGTTCTCACGGGGGGTATGGAATTTTGGTCAAGGCTGGCTAGACTGCTGCCTCGCCAGCCCACGCTACGAGAGAACAATTGGAGTGATTTCCAGCATGCCAGAACCGCTTGATCTCATTTTGATCAATCCCGGTGGTCGAGAGAAGATCTATCAAGACCTTGGCGCAGATTTGACGGCGGTCGAACCCCCCTTGTGGTGCCGGTTGATCGGCGGGTACGTGCGGGATCGCGACTACAGCATCGAAATCCTCGATTCCGAGGCGCTGAACCTGGGGGCGGAGAAGATTGCCGAAATCGTCGTGCAGAAACAACCGCGTCTTGTTGGGCTGGTCGTGTTCGGTCACCAGCCCTCGGCCTCGACTCAGCAGATGGTGGGCGCGCGTGACGCATGCCAGGCGATAAAACAGTGGGACGCCGAGCTGCCGGTCGTCATCGTCGGTGGCCATGTCTCTGCTCTGCCTGAGAAGACGCTGCGTGAAGAGCCGGTGGATTTCGCCTGCAAAGGCGAAGGTCCGGTCACCATCGTGCAGCTCTTGGAGATGCTGGGAAAGCCCGCGGAGCAGCGGGAGTTGACGAAGGTCGCCGGGTTGGTATGGCACGACACCGAAAATGACAAGGTGGTCATCAACCCGCCTGCGCCCCTAATCACGGACCTGGACACCGATCTTCACGGCCAGGCTTGGGATTTGCTGCCGATGGAGCTCTATCGCGCGCACAACTGGCAATGCTTCGACGACTTGTCGCGCCGCAAGCCGTACGCCTCGATATATACTTCGCTTGGCTGCCCCTACAAATGCACCTTCTGTTGCATCAACGCTCCGTTCGATATCAACCGGTATCGCATGCGCAGCCCACAAGCGGTGATCGCCGAGATCGATCATCTTCACGCCACCTATGGGGTGAAAACCTTCAAGATCATAGATGAGATGTTCGTGCTCAATCATCGGCACGTGAAGGCGATCTGCGAAGGTCTTGCGGCGAAGCCCTATGCGAGGGAGCTGAACATCTGGGCCTATGCGCGCGTGGACACCGTCAAGGAGAGCATGCTCGACCTACTGCGGTCGGCCGGTATCCGCTGGCTGGCGCTGGGGATAGAATCTGGGTCTGCGCATGTGCGGGACGGCGCCGAAAAGTCGTTCGCGCAGGACGAGATTCGCGACATTGTCCGCAAGATTCAAATGCACGACATTGCCGTTATCGGGAACTACATCTTCGGTCTTCCCGACGACGATCTGAAGAGCATGCGCGAGACCCTGGACTTGGCCAAAGAGCTAAACTGCGAGTTCGCCAATTTTTATTCCGCGATGGCCTATCCGGGGTCGCCACTCTACGCGATGGCGGTTCAGCACGGATGGGAGCTGCCGGATTCATGGAGCGGATTCTCGCAGCATTCCTACGACTGTAAGCCTTTGCCGACAGAAAAGATCTCGTCCGTCGAGGTGCTCGAGTTTCGCGACAAGGCGTTCCACGAGTATTTCAGAAGCACGCGATACTTGGAAATGATCACCCAGAAGTTTGGCCACGGGGTACGGGACCATCTGGAGATCATGTCGAGGACCAAGCTGCGTCGAAAGCTGGTGGAGGAGATGGCCCAAGAGGCGGTCTGAAGAACAAGGGGGATTCATTTGCAGGCCCGACTCGATGAGATATCGATAGCAATTCTGGCTGGTGGACTGGGAACGCGCTTGCGTTCCCTTTTGCCGGACCGGCCGAAGGTGCTGGCGCCGATTGGAACGGGTCTGTTCATCGATGTGCTGCTGGACTGGCTCGAGGCCCAAGGAGCTAAACGCGTGGTGTTTCTCTTGGGCCACCGCGCCGAGCAGGTGACGAGCCATTTGTCGGCCGCGTCGCGGCCCGCACTGACCATTGAAACGGTTGTTGAGCCCCAGCCGCTGGGCACCGCGGGTGCTGTGACCTTCGGCCGGGCACAGCTTGGTGCGCCGGTGATCGTCATGAATGGCGACACCTTCGTGGACTGCGACCTCAAGGCGTTTGCCGCCGCGGCGCTGTCCGATCCGGCCCCCGCCTCGCTTGTTGCCGTCGACCAGGAGGATACCTCGAGGTACGGGCGGATCGAGGTGCGGGACGGTCGGCTGGTCGGGTTTCAGGAAAAGCCGGATGGGCGGCCCGGTCTGGTCAACGCCGGCATCTACTTCCTGAAGCAGCCAGCGCTGAAATCCATTCACGAAATCGAATCAGGCTCGATCGAGCGCGACTTCTTCGCACGCCTGCCCAAGCGGACCGTGATGGTGTGGCAAACGCACGGACGATTCATCGATATCGGGACCCCCGATAGCCTGCTCGCCGCGGGCGAAGTTCTCCAGTCTGCCTGTTGATAACACCGGCCCGCATCCGAAGTGCAGGCCCAAGTTGGAGTTGTTGTCGTTGATTATTAGTCGGACACCGTTTCGCATTTCTCTCTTCGGTGGTGGAACGGACTATCCAGAGTGGTACCGGGAGCACGGCGGTGCGGTTTTCGGCACGACCATAGACAAGTATTGCTACATAAGTGCTCGTCGCCTGCCGCCGTTTTTTTCCCACAAGCATCGTTTGGTTTATTCCAAAGTCGAGACCGTCACGGATATCCAGGAGATCCAGCATCCGGCGATCCGCGGCGTGCTCGGGGACCTGGAGATCGACGACGGATTGGAGATCCATCACGACGGCGATCTACCGGCGCGCTCGGGCCTCGGGTCGAGTTCGTCCTTCACCGTCGGTCTGATCAATGCGTTGCGAGCGCTCGAAGGGCGCATGTCGTCCGCCAGGTTTCTGGCGGAACAGGCGATCCGCATCGAGCGAGATGTGCTGAGGGAAAACGTCGGGGCGCAGGATCAGATCTGGGCCGCCTTTGGTGGGATCAACAAAATCGAGTTCTTGTCCGACGGAACATTCACGGTCACACCCACGGTAATGTCGTGCGAACGACGCACCGATCTCCAATCGTGCATGATGTTGTTCTTTACCGGCTTTACCCGCCACGCATCGGAAATCGCCGCAAAGACGATCTCCAACATCCATCAGCGGCAGCATCAGCTGCGGGCCATGCTGAGTATGGTCGACGATGCGGTCGCGGTCCTGCAGAACGAGCACGGCGACGTCCGGGATATCGGTGCCATGCTGCACGACAGCTGGCGTTTGAAGCAGGAACTCGCCGACAATATCTGCCCTGCTTACATCGAAAGCATCTACGAAGCTGGCAAGGCAGCCGGCGCACTTGGAGGCAAGATTTTGGGCGCCGGAGGCGGTGGCTTTATGCTCTTCTTCGTCCCGCCGGAGAAGCAAAAAGGCGTGCGGGAAGCCTTGAAGAAACTGATTAGCGTCAAAATCACGATTGGCAGTTCAGGCAGCACGATCGCTGTTTACGAGCCTGACCTCGGACAGGGCTGATGCGATGAGGCCCGATCCGCGACAAACCGACGTAAAGCGGCCCGAGCTCAGCGCTTTCTTGACTGGGCACTGAGGCTACGCACCGTTCCAGACTCACTCTGTACATTTTTTTTCTTCTTGGATAAGACACTTTTTACAATGTAATTCGGTCTCTTTTTGACCTCGTGAAATATCACATTAATGTACAAGCCGATGAATCCCAGCACGATCAACTGGACGCCGCCGAGAAGCAGCATCGTCGCCATGATGGCCGGCCAACCTGGTTCGTGCCAGCCGAAAAGCTTTTGGACCAGAACCGCCATCAGGTAGATCGCGGCTAGTCCGGCGATGAAAAACCCCGCAAAAAGCGCGAGCTTCAGCGGCGCATCGGAGAACGAGATCAAGGCACGATCCAGGTAGCCGTAGATAACCCGCTTGGACAGAACCGAAAACTTCGTGCTTGCTCGGCCGTCGAACCTTGGGTCGCGGTCGTAGTATACCTGCACCTGCTTGAATCCGACCCAACTGACCAGCCCTCGAAGGTAAGGCAACTTCTCTTCGCATCGGAGGACCTCGTCGACAACCCGTCGCGACAGGAGTTTGAAATCACCTGAGTCGACCGGAAGATCGGTATTCGAAATGCGGTTGATAAATCGATAGCCGACCTTGGTCAGCAGCATCTTCAAGGGATGCTCGCCGGAACGCGTGCGCCGGGTCGTGTAAACCACCTCCGCGTCCGGGTCCGTCCGCCATCGCTCAAGGAGAGTTGGAATAAGCTCCGGCGGATCCTGAAGATCCGAATCCATATAGATGACGACGTCACCCGTCGATTGGGCGAAACCGGCGTAGACACACTCGGAGACCCCAAAATTGCGAGACATACTTATCAAGACGATATCGCCATGCCGCTCTATCTCGCGGTTGAGGAGTTCCTCCGAATTGTCAGTCGAGGCGTCGTTGACAAAAACCAGCTCGTACCCGGAAATCTGGTCGCGTACACCCGCGAAGGTCTGCCGCAGCCGAGAGAGAAGCTCCGGGATGACCGCCTCTTCATTGTAAAACGACAGGACAACGGACACGAAAGGCCGGCTGCGAGCTTCGCCGACTGACATTGAACCTTTCTCCTAGTTTTGCTTTTTGATCTCGTCCACGCGATCTGCCTGGATATGTCGCCGTAGGAAAAGCCAGACGCCCAAGGCCAGGGTCGAGACGAGCATTAAGTAGATGATTGGCTCTCGAACGTCGTGCAGGAAAATCACATCCTTGGCCGCAGCGCCTGAGGCGACCAGGGCGGTTTGCAGTGGCAGCGTGGAAAGAAAGGTCGTGAACGTGAAAGTGCTGCACCGCATGCCCGAAAAACCGAAAGCGTATCCTGCGCTCGACGCGGGAACGAAGGGATTGCCCTGCACAATCACGACGGCCGCCCAACCGGTGCCGACAATGCGTCCCAGAGCCGCGCTCGATTTCCGAACGAACGTGCTGTTGCTCAATATACGTCCGGCTCTACCGGCGCCGACCAACCGCCCGATCAGGAATGTCAACGCGGCGGCCGTCAAGGCGGTTAGAGACGATATGGCTAGCCCAGGCCAGAGACCCCAGGCGGCTCCGGCGACGAAGGTAAATGGCGAACAAGGCAGAAATAGCAACGCCGCCGATACATGCAGAACCAAATAAACAGCTACGGCCAAATAAATCTCTTCACTTGCGAGGGCCAATACGATCTGGGCGGGTTCCAAGATATAGTCGAACATTAAGCCAATACCTCAGGCCGCAGTGCGGGGAACGGACAAAACTGGCGCCGTTTCCGCAAGGTTGGCCTCTTCCAGTAATCTGTTTATCGCTTTCCCAGTCAGTACACGGTGCCGGCGCTCCTCTGGCAGCAGGAGCGATGCGCCCGACGCATGCTCTCAGTTACCGTATCCTTACTGCTGGCGCAAGGGATCTGCCTTGACATCATCTGAGGGAATACAACTTGTACGAATCGCCTTCCGCGATCGGCTGCTTGAGAGCCAGCACCCAATCCGGTGGAACCATGACAGCGTCAACTCCGAACTCGTTTGCGACGTGGACCCACTCAGCGGCAGTTCGCGCTTCCCAAACTTGCTTGAACGCGCTTTTCACGATCGCCCCCCTGTAACGTGTCGCCACGGGCGGATTCTCAAAACTGACGCCGTAAGCGATCGAAATTATGCGGCGCATTTCGCTCGCAGCCCAGGGTATGTAGGGAAGCGAGTTGGTGGCTGTCGGATCTATGAGCGCAGGCAAGGCACACAGGCGTTGTGAAATGGCAAATTGCCTGTAAGAAGCGACGAGAACCAGGCCCTTCAATTCAACGTCCCTGCATTCGTTCGTATCACCATATGATGCCGCTCTTTCAAATCCGATATATGAAAGCGCCGTAAGCGAGACGGTACCGGCGAAAAAAGCCACTGCGATGACGACGTTTGTTGCGCGAACAAACAGCCTGCTTCGCGGTCTTGGCCGCTGAGTAAATCGGGCTGCAGAAACCAAGAGAATCACGAACACAAAAATCCAAAACAGCATGATTTCATGGTTCCTAACTTCAATGTACAGGCCTAGCACGAAAGAGTACATAAGTAATGTTATCAGAGCGAAGCTAGCGGAACGGTTTTGGCACATTCTGCGGAAGCTAAATCGAAACAGAGTTCCGATAAAGAAAACCTGCACGAAAAACACATTGAACATCATAAATCGACCAGGGATGGCTCGAACCATAATCTCGCTTGCAGCGCCCAAATCGCTATGGCTGATGATGTACGGCAAGGGGCTAAGAACGACGGCGAAAGACAAGGCAAGAGTAATGCTGGAGCCATGGTAAAGGCCTTGAGTTTCTTTGAGTACATGCAGCCATAGCATCATTGCTCCGCAAATAAATGCGCTGATGATAGGCAAAATTTTGAAGTCGATGTTTCTGTGATGTCCCCAGAATTGCGACCAGATCAGGAATGCATGATCGTCGGCCGAGAATTCAGACTTTGTGGTGAAGACAAAGTGATCCACCAAATAGCTGCCAAAAAGAAACAAAGTTCCTAATGATAGACCTCTTAGAATTGCCGAACATTTTTCTCTTCTTTCCTTGAGGAGCAAAAAGGCCGCTATAAAAGCAACGATTATAACTGTCCATAAGCCAAGAATTAAATGTATACAGGTCGTCAGCACTGCGAGGAAGCCCGTGGATCTGAAATAGCCCACAGCCGCAACCCCAAGCGTTAAAATTGCGAATGATGAACCGAGCCAACTTAAATGTTCGCTGCCGATATACTGAGTTGGATAGTCAGATTCGAAAATACTAAAGAAGCCATCGCGTGCAATCAGCGGCGCCAGCAAAACGGCAAGTAGCCCGTTCTTGGAAATCGAATAGAGCAGTAAAGCCAGTCCCGCTACCATTGCTGCGCCCGCCGCCGCGGAAATCGCAGCGGACATCTGACCGTGACCTAATCCAAGTGAATATCCTAGATACCCAATTTGGTGGATCAGGCTCCAAGAGTTGGTGGCCCACTCGACTGCGTATGAATTTGATGGAAAAGAATCGCGTGACAAAAATATATAGGGCACGTCGAGTGGCCGGAGCGCAACGGCGCGCAAGAATCCCCAAACCGCTCCACAGTAGAGCGATATCAGAAAGACAGTTTCAACGTCTATTTTTTTAGAAATCAAATACAGGAAAACATTTGGGGTGCGTAAAAATCTTGAGAATATTTCATACGAGGGAAGATTCATTGCATTCTCGCGGAAGTTTGCACTTGGAGATTTCGCGGTCGTCAGATTGTACAGACAGGGTGTACAGATGCGGTAACCGCCTGACAATCGCCGCTTTTAGCGGGGCGTAATAGGCCGCCTTGGTATTCGGTTGGCAATTGTCAGAGCGATTTGTTCGAGGATGAGGAGGTGCTGCGCGAGGCGCGTTTCAGGAGCGTGCCGGTCATCGAGAACCCCGACTTCTACAACGCGCCGATCGCCGCCGGCCCGCCCTTGCCGACGGACTTCACCTCCGCGCAGGGGATCACCTGCGATGACACCGTGCTGCTCTCGACCGAGGACGGAATCGTGCAGGGCGCGCCTTCCGGCCTACTGTTTCACGAGCTGGTCCACGTCGTCCAATACCGGCTCCTGGGCATCGACGGCTTCGTCACCAGCTACGTGACCGGCTGGGCCGAGGCCGGCTTCGTTCACGAGGCGATTCCCCTGGAGCGCGAGGCCTTCGATCTCCAGCAGCGCTTCAAGCGCGAACCGCAGGGGCGCTTCAGCGTCCGCGCCATGGTTTTGCAGCGGCTCGGGCTGAGCTAGCCGTCACCGGCCCGTCGTTGTCCTTCACGCCTGCTTGAGTTTGCGCCGCCGGCCTTTGCATGCGGAAGACTCCACCCTATGTCTCTCGTTAAGATCGGGAGTTCCTCGGCCGAGGCCCGCGAACGTAGGGTTCGGCCGTCTTGTCGCGCCGGACTGCGGCGGTTTTGAGTTCGATCGGGGAGAAGGCGACCGTGGAGTTGACTGAGAAGGCTCTCGGCCGGATCGCCGCGGCGGCCGCAGTTTTGGTGTTTGTTTCCGCCTGCGGCGTTCCGACCACCTACAAGTGGAACCGCGAGCAGTGGAGCCGCGGCAAGCTCGGCTACGCCGCCGCCCAGGGCGCGATGTTGACCGATATCCGCGGCAACCCCTTCACGGGACCCAAGGCGGAGCTCGACAAGGCGGTGACCGAGACCATGTACGGCGCCCACTTCGGCCCCCTGGTCCGCTTCGTCACCCAAGCCGAAGCGCCGCAGGGCCTGAAGTCGCCCTATCGGGTGGTCATGCTGTTCAATCCCGAGGAGACCACCAGGTCCAAGGAGCTCTGCACCGGCGATCCGGCGCCCGGCGCGCCGACTCCGGGCCAGGTCAAGATCGCGGCGGCGGTCTGTTCTCAGGATCTCCTCGAGACGGCGATCTGGGGCAGGGTCGCCGAGGTCTCCGGACCCGACGACGCGGGGTTCAAGGCCTTGATCCGGCAGATGACCATGCAGCTCTTCCCGCATCAGAATCCCGACGACCGCTCGGCGCAGGGGCCGGCCGGCTACGGCTCTCCGCCGGTCGAAGTGAGCGTCTTCGATGACCCGGCTTCGGGATGGCGCGCCGCGGCGGCTTCGGCGCAATAGGACTGGAATGCAGAGAAGTGGTTTCTGGTTGGCGGTTCAAGGCATGATTGAAACCGACCGAGGAGAAAAAGACCATGGCATTCAAGGCAGAGATTCTCGGACGTAGCGTTCTGGCCGCCGGTGTCGCGGCCCTGGTCGCGGGCTGTTCGGTGCCGACGACCTACAAGTGGAACTACCAGCAGTTCAGCCGCAGCAAGCTCGCCTACGCCGCCAAGGAGGGCGCGATGCCGACCGAGATCCGCGGCAACCCCTTCAACGCGCCGAAGGCGGAGGTCGACGCCACCATCCTCGACACCATGTACAAGTCGCACTTCGGACCGCCCGTGCCCTTCGTGAGCCAGGTGCCCGAGGACTTCAGATCGCCCTACCGGGTGGTCATGCTCTTCGACCCCAAGGAAACCATGACCGCCCACGAGCTCTGCACCGGCGAACCGGAGGCCGGCGATCCGGACGCCCGGACGATCAAGGTCGCCGCCGCCTTCTGCGCCCAGGATATCCACGAGACTTCGGTCTGGGGCACCGTCCCTCGCTCCTCGGGCCCGAACGACCCGGAGTTCCAGGCCCTGATCCGGAAGATGACGAACCAGCTCTTCCCGGTTCTGGAGCCGAACGTGCGAGACAACGACCCGTCGGGCAGAAGCACCCGACGGCGCCGCTAGAGCACGATTCAGACATGAGGTCGACTCGACCTCATGTCATCGTGCTCTAAACTGTTGAACTGGAGCGGGATTCAGATTTGAAGTCCAGTCGACTCCAAATCATCCCGCTCTGGGACCGGCGCCGTCCGTTGGGCATCGGCGGCAGGGAGTTTGATCTGGTTCATGTCGCTCGGGCGGCATCTCGGGCTTCAATCGACCGAGGCTTGCCCTCGAGGGGACCGGCTTCCGATTTCGCGGCACTGACCAAGGAGGATCGAGCCATGGCGCTGAATACGCGGATTTTGATGCGCGGCGCGCTGGCGGTCGGCATCGCGGCCGTCGCGGCGGGCTGCGACTGGCCGAGGACTTACAAGTGGGATTGGCAACAATGGAGCCCGAACAAGCTGCGCTACGCGGCAGGCGAGGGCGCCATGCTGACCGAGATCCGCGGCAATCCCTTCTCGGTGCCCAAGACCAAGGTCGAGGCGGTCATCACCGACACCATGTACGGCGCCCATTTCGGTCCGCGCGTGCCCTTCGTTACTCAGGTGCCCGAGGACCACAGGTCGCCCTACCGCGTGGTCATGGTCTTCGATCCCGAGGAGACCTTGAACTCCCGGAAGATCTGCGCGGAGCCGCCGCAGCCGGGCCCGGCGAATCCCGACCGGATCCGGGTCGCCGCCGCTTTCTGCTCCCAGGAGGTCCACGAGACCTCGGTCTGGGGCACCGTCGGCAGGACCGAAGGTCCCGACGACCCGCAGTTCAAGGCGCTGATCCGCAGCATGACGACCCAGCTCTTCCCGAGACAGGATCCCAACGAGCGGGACAACTTCGACAACGGCAACGACGTCGACTGGGTCCAGTAGCGGCCACCGAACCCGAGGGTGCTCTACGGGCATCGCGGCAGGTTTGGGCATGGCGATCGACCGCCGGCGTCCGCAGTTCGAGCGATGCAATACGCCGATTCGCCCTCTGCGATGCGCCGCGGAGCCGCTTCGGATGACACGCAAAGGCTTGTTGACAATTTTAACCAGTCACCGGACACTCCGCCCCTTCACCGCGTGTGTCTGGTCGATGTTCGGCTCTTGTGCCTAATTTGCTCCCGACATTGCGGCGAAGTGAGCGGCACCCGCCCCGGCGGCGGGGGCCATCAAGACTATGCAGTGAGGGATTACAGGAATGCCCACAGGAACCGTGAAGTGGTTCAACGCAACCAAGGGCTACGGTTTCATCCAGCCGGACGACGGGGATCGTGACGCCTTCGTGCACATCTCCGCCGTCGAACGTGCCGGTTTGTCCGGGTTGAACGAAGGCCAGCGCGTCGAGTACGAGCTGGTGCCGGGCCGTGGTGGCAAGGTCGCGGCCGACAACTTGAAGCTGGCCGAGTAGACCAGCCGCGCTTCGAACTTGTGCCGGCGGGTGAGGTGCTTGACCCACCCCCGGCCAAAATTTCCTCGCTGCATGGACCCCTCAAGGCGTCGGGCGACTTTTGACGCCATGCTTGACGCCGCTGCGCGCTCTTAGAGGACGGACGGAGTCCTCGATTCCCCCCAATAGCAGCGAGAGGCATAGCGATATGACTGAGTTGGCAAGGCGCGGTCTCCGCGCCGGCGTTCTGGCCGCCCTGCTGTTCCTGGCCGGCCCCCTGGCCAATGCGCAGGCCCAGGGTTCCTTCGACGACCAGAAGCTCGAGGCTTTCGTGGTCGCCGTGGTCAAGGTCGATTCCCTGATCGATAGCTGGGCGCCCAAGATTCGGAGCGCCGAAAGCCAAGAGCAAGCCGAGGCCATGAACAAGCAGGCGAATGCCGAACTCCGGCAGGCCATCGAAGAAACCGACGGAATCACGGTCGACGAATACAAGGCGATCAGCGATGCCTTGAGCAGAGACCTGGACCTGATGTCGCGGGTCGAGGCGATCTACAAGAAGCAGAACGGAGAGTGAAGCGATCGGTCGCCGGGGCAGGCGCCGAACAGGTCGCCCCGCCCCGGCCGCCGGCAGAAAGGAAGCAACGATGTCAGCGGTAAGCCCGGGCGACACGGTCCGGTTCCATTATACGACCAAACTCGAAAGTGGCGCGGAGCTCGAATCCTCGCGGGATGGCGATCCCCTGGAGGTGACACTCGGCGAGGGCAAGATCATCGCTGGCCTGGAGAGCGCCCTGGTCGGCATGGCGGCCGGCGACGCCAAGACCGTGACGATCCGTTCCGAGGACGCCTACGGCCCGCACCACGCCGAGTTCGTCCGGGTCGTCGATCGCTCGATGATCCCGCCGCACATCGACCTCGAGGTCGGCAAGGTGCTGCAGGCGGGAGCCTCCGAGGCGGAGCAGATCAGCCTGACCATCACCGAGGTCGCGGAGGAGACCGTGACCCTGGATGCCAACCATCCGCTGGCCGGCAAGGACCTGGTCTTCGATCTGGAGATGGTCGAGATTCTCTAGTACGCCTGGGGCGGTGTCAGGACCAGGCGTTCAGCGCCAGGACCTCCTCCTCCTCGGCGGGATCGACGACCGCCTCGAGATCCCGCGAATTAGCCGGCGACAGGGTGCCGCGGTAGAAGGGATCGGTGAGGCTGCGGCCCTCGGTCTCGGATAGGAAGTTGCGCGCGCCCTGGCGCCCGATACCGACCAGCATGCCGTGGCTGAGATGCAGGCGGGGCGCCACCAGGCCGAATTCGTCCGCCGCGATCCGGGCCAGGTGATCGACCGTCATACGGTCGTAGGTATCCAGGCGCCAGGCCTTGGCGAACCAGCGGTCGAAGGCCGCACGGGTGGCCCGAAGCTCTGCAGCGGCATCCTGCCCGCGCTCCATGGCGTCCGCGAAGGCCACCGCCAGGTCGCCGTAGACGCCGGCGCGCTTGGCCTTCCAGAC
This sequence comes from Kiloniellales bacterium, assembly GCA_030066685.1. Classification (NCBI taxonomy): domain Bacteria; kingdom Pseudomonadati; phylum Pseudomonadota; class Alphaproteobacteria; order Rhodospirillales; species Kiloniellales bacterium. Next base: position 172,131 of record JASJBF010000010.1, read on the forward strand.
CTCGGTCAGACCGGCTCTCGCGAGCTGCCAGGCGATGCGAGTCGCCGTCGCCTCGGCTGCCGCCTCCCGGACGCGGCGCAACAGCACGAGGTCCTCAGGCGGAAAATAGCGGTTATCCGAGAAGGCCGGATGCTGGGGTACGTGGGCCAGCTCATGGGAGAGGTAGATCAGGCGCTCGGCCCGGCTCAGGCTGCGCCGCAGGCCGATCAGACGCAGGCCCGAGAAGTAGTAGGCCAGGAGCGGGGTGTCGGCGTCCAGACAGACAATGACGTTACGACCGGCCGCGGTCCGGAGCAGCTCGACCGCCTGGGCGCTGCGGCGCAGGTCGCGGATCAGTGCCGCGATCTCGCGCTGCTGCCGGGTGGCCGGACGCTCCGCCGTGATCGGGAGGCAGGCCGCCTCGGCATTGTCGACGTGATGCCGGATGCGGTGCGAGCGCTTCGGGCCCGCCGGCAGATTGCCCTGGGCCAAGGCCGCTTGCGGGCCGCTGTCGGCGAAGGTCGCCCGTCCGCTGCCGGGCGCGCCGGGCTCGGCGACCAGGCCGACGAAGGCAGCGCCGGCGAACAGCAGCCCGGCCAGCAGCAGACAGAGCAGGGCGGCGTGGCCGTCCTGGGCGGCCCGCCGGAGCGGGCTCCAACGAGGCCGCAGAGGGGCCCCGCCGGTCCCGGTCGCCCGGCTGTCTGAACCTGTCGCTGTCACCTGTCTTGGCCCGCCCGTCGCTCGAGTCTGTCGGCTGAGAACACCGAAGCGCAGGCTAGCGCGGAATGCTTAAGACTTGGCTGCCAGCCCCTTTTCGGCGCTGGTCGAAGCCCAGAAAGCCAGGGATTCCCTTGGCCTTGGCCGGGAAAGAGCCGTATTTTCCTTTCCGGTCCGGGCGTGTAATCTGGCTGGGCAACCGAGGGAGCCAGGACGGCGAGACCTGAACGATGGAAACCAGGCTAGCGAAATTCCAGATCGGGCAGATCGTCCGCCACCGCTTCTATCCCTTCCGCGGTGTGGTGTTCGACGTCGACGCGGTGTTCTCCAACACCGAGGAGTGGTACGAGTCGATCCCGGAGGAGATCCGGCCCCGCAAGGACCAGCCTTACTATCACCTCTTCGCCGAGAACGAAGAGACGACCTACGTCGCCTACGTCTCCGAGCAGAATCTGGTCCCCGACGACACCCAAGAGCCGGTCCGCCACCCCGAAGTGCTGGAGGTCTTCTCCGGCATCGAGAACGGCTGCTACGTCCTGCGCAACCACCAGACCAACTAAAGCGCTGCGATCCCGGCCCGGAGGACGCCTCAAGGCTCCTGCCCGAGGCCGTCGCGGCGCAGGGCCCACCATTTGAAGAGGCACTGTCCGGGATCAGGGTCGGTGACGCCCTCGAGCAGGAACTCGGCCCGGATCTTGGCGGTAACCACCAATTCGGGCAGGTCCGAGGCCATGACCAGGTCGTGGGTCATCCAGTCGCAGGGATCAAGGCTCTGATAGCGCCAGTAGGTCGCCGCCATCGCCGCGCCGGCCAGGACGGCGACCAGGACGCTTGCTTTGAATAGACGCATCACGGCCATGCAGGGGCTCGCTCGACGGCTTCCAGGGGCGGCGGGAGGTCGGGATCGGCGCCAGTCTAGGGCATTAGCCGGCCGGATGGAAAGGCTTCGCGATCCAGCCGGCCGGACGTAATGCCTTCACTTCAGCGTCTTAGCGACCCATTTGCGGGCCGGACCGAAAGCTTCGGATAGGGGCCTGTGCCGGGCGTTGCGCGCCGTCTTGCCGGTCGGCGCGAGATCCCGGCCCGCGTCGCCCGGGGGCGGCCGCTCAGCCAGCGGGCCGCGACGCGTTCAGGCGCCAGTCGTAGTCGGTGTCGTGAATCTCGCCGATGGCTTTCAGCTGGCTCGCCAGCTCCGGTCCCGCGTAGCGCAGCAGGTGGGCTTTCAGGCTTTCGGGGCTGCGGCCGAAATCCTCGTAGAACCAATCGTAGATCTTGGAGACGACGACCCTGCCGCCGTCGACCGAGACGCCGCGCGGGTCGTTGACGTAGCTGCGGGCGGCGTCGTCCAGGGCGGCCTCGATCCCCTCCGCCTCGTAGGCCGCCGGGCGCAGGTCGGGGCAGCCGATCGAGGCACAGTTGACCGCGTAGTGGATCCGCGGATCCCGCCAGATCGGGCGCAGGATCCGGTGCTCGATGTCGTCCAGGGTCAGGGCCTGGCCCTCGACCTCGATCAGGGCCTTGCCCCAGGGCCCGTCCGAGAACCAGCCGGGCGAGATGTCGATGTCGCGGATCGACTCCACGGGGAAGTGGTCCAGGACCACGCGCACGGTCAGCGCGTTGTAGAGGTTGATCCAGTAGGCGAACTGTTCCGGCCTGGAGAAGCGGCTGATCGGCAGCGCGGCCATGCGGGCCAGGAAGCCGTCCAGGGCCCGGCGGTCTGCCTCGGTCACCGCCGCGTAGTCGAAGAGGTTCGCACCCTCGCCCTCCATGACGTAGGTCATCAGCAGGCGGTCCCAGTCCGAGAAGTCGATGCGCTCCTGGCTCTGCGGGTCGTGGGCCTGCCAGCGCGGCCAGACTTCGGCGCTGGGCGCGAAGAGGTTCTCCTTGGGGGTGAAAGCCGCCAGGGGCAGCAGCAGGGCGAGCGCGGTCAGGCTGCGGCCGAAGGCCCGCCGGGGGCGTCCGGCTTTGGTGGTTGGCACGGTTCCGGTCCCTTTCTCTCTTGCGGCGACTGCAGATCGATTTGGGAAGCCCGCGCCGCCCTCGCAATCAAGCCTTCGCGAGCACGGCGTGATCCCGGTGGCGTCTACCGGCTCGGCGCTGGCGCGTCGCCCAACCCGGTCCGTCAGCGATCGGCCACCCTCGGCTGTCGGCGTTCGGGGGCGAAGCGGGCGCAGACGCTTGGGACGCCGAGTCAGAGGTGGAAGGGCGGCGCGATCACCGCCGCAGCAAAAGCTGCAGCCTCTCATCCACAGGACACGGTCGATCCGAAACTCCGGCCGAGAACGACCCGCAATGCGCTTAAAGATCGTTTCCGGGCGGTCGCAGCCGACCTGCCCGGCCCGGCCCGCCGGGGGCCTCGGGGAGCGCCGTCGCAGGGACGGATCCGGATCGCGGGATCCTGCCTGGATCGAGAGGCTTTGGTTGGCTAATCCGGTTCGGCGCAGTAATTTAGGCCTCAGGGTGGCGGTGCAGACAGACGCGGCCTGGATCCTTGGTGTTTGGCATGGTCTCGACGGGGGCGCAGGCGACCTTCGGGGTTGCCTGGCGAATGCCTCATTGATAACACACCAGAGATGTCGGCCTTATGGCATATAGGGAGCAGCTGAATGCGAGGTAAATCCATGTGGCAGCGTTTGAGCATCCTGCCGGCCGTCTTCCTTTTGGTTGCGGCGGTAGGTCTTGCCGTGGCGGCGGCTCCGGCTTCCGCCCAGGATGACAAGTCGAAGAAGCAGGCATCGAACCTGCGCGAACAGATCAACCGCGGCACGGTCGGAATCATCTCCGGGGGAATCAACGGCACCTACATCCGGATCGCCAGCGATCTGGCCTCGGTTCTGGATGACGGCAACCAGCTCCGGGTCCTGCCCTTGGTCGGCAAGGGCTCGGTCCAGAACATCCGCGACATCCTGTATCTCAAGGGGATCGACATCGGGATCGTGCAGTCCGACGTCCTGGCCTTCCTCAAGCGGCAGCGGCCGCACGCCAAGATCGAGGACCGGATCCACTACATCACCAAGCTCTACAACGAGGAGCTGCATCTGGTGGCCGGTCCCGGGGTCAACTCCGTCAAGGACCTCGCCGGCAAGAAGGTGAACTTCGGCAACAAGGGCAGCGGCACCTACATGTCCTCCTCGATCATCTTCGAGAAGCTGGGCATCAAGGTGCAGCCGACCAGCTTCGATCAGGCCACGGCGGTCGAGAAGACGCGCAAGGGCGAGATCGCGGCCCTGGTCTACATCGTCGGCAAGCCGGCGCGGCTCTTCCAGGAGGCCAGCGTCCAGGGGCTCAAGCTTCTGCCGGTGCCGCAGACGCCTGAACTTCTCGAGGTCTATCTGCCGTCCCGCTTCACCGACCAGGACTATCCGGGCCTGGTGCAGGCGGGTCAGGAGGTTCGGACCCTGGCGGTCGGCGCGGTCATGGCGGTCTACAACTGGGACCCTACCGGCGAGCGCTATGCCAAGGTGTCCCGCTTCGTCGACAGCTTCTTCGGCCGCTTTAAGGAGTTCCAGCAGGCACCCCGCCATCCGAAGTGGCGCGAAGTCAACCTCAACACCGAGGTTCCGGGCTGGAACCGCTTCAAGGCGGCGAACGAATGGCTTGCAAAGGCCAGGGTCGCCCAGCAGCCGAGCCTGGAAAGTAGCTTCGCTCGCTTCCTGGCCGAGCAGGGCCCGAGCCTGCGCGGTGGTGGTGGCGAGGCCAACAACCTCGAGCAGGCGAAGGACGAGCTGTTCCGCCAATTCCTGCTCTGGCAGGCGAAGCAGCAGAGCCAGTAGCCGGCTTCCGGGCCTCACCGCTCCGGCGCGGAGTCGTCGGATCGGGCTTCAGACGATGGCAGCCGTGGGGAGCGGATTCCCGCTGCCGTGCGCGCCGCTTCGCCGCTTCCGAACCCCGAATCTAAATCGTCCCGGATCGGCCCGATCCGGGACGAAACGCTCGAGCTATTCGAACAACAAAGCAGGAAACGCCTCGTACGGCTGAGGCGTCACGCGTTCATGCTTGAGGGCCAGGCATCCGCAACCCGGCGCCCCTGGAGCGGGCTGACTTGAAGTCGAATGGACGTCAAGTAAGCCCGCTCAAAGGGCCGAGCGGCGAGCCCGCCTGAGATCAGCGGTTCTGCACCCAGTTGCGGAGCCGATCGAGCCGGCTCTGCGCGGCGCCGTCGCCCGCCTGGACGGCTTCGCCGTAGAGCGCCAAGGCCCGATCCGCATCTGGTTCCGGACCGTTGATCTGCGCTTCTGCGAAGTACAGGGGATCGTAGGTCATGGCCAGCGCCGTGCGCCCGGCGGCGCTGCCCTGGCTGATCGCCTCCTCGAAGAACAGTCGCGCCGAGGCGATGTCGCCCAGGGACAGCAGCTCGTTGCCGCGGCCGATGTGCCAGGCCCCGGGGTCCGAGGGGTTGACCGCCGGCAGGGTCGGTGCCAGGGCGGCGGTCTGATCGCGCACCGACGGTCGCGTCTGCTGCGTCGGTGCCGCCGCCTCTATCTGGGGCGGGGCCGGTGCCTTGGCCGCAGGCGGACTTGGCGCCGGTGCGGTGGGCTGGATCTTCGCGACCTGGGTCCCGAGCATGTGATCCAGCAGGCTGCGGCTGGCGCGGCCGTCGACCCCTAGGCCGTGGGTTTGCTGATATTCCCGGATCGCCGCGCTCAGTTGCGGGGTGGTCCGTCCGTCAAGCGTGCCGGGGTCCAGGCCGGCCCGCTTGAGGCCGAGCTTGACCAGGCGCACGACGCTGCTGTCCGCAGAGCCGGCATCGGGCACGGCGGCGGCATCCCGGTTGCCGCCGTCCGGGGCGCCGGACTTGGTGGCGACGATCTGTTCGTTCGCCTTTCGCGCGACGACCAGACAGTGCTGGCCGGCATCGGTGACGCTGATCTGTGCGCAGAAATCCTGGGCGGTCGACTCGCTCGGCAGGTAGCCGGCCAGGCCACGATAGACGACCCGGTTGCCCTCAAGGGCGACGCGGCGAAGCTCCAGCGTGGTGTCGCCCAGAAGCTCCGGATAGGCCTTTTGAAGCCGGGACCACTCGGTCTTGGCCTCTTCGAGGCTGGTCGGGGCGATCACCTCCACGGTGTACTGCGTCGGCGCGACCGCCCTTGGTCGCGGCTCTGCAACGGGTTCCGCCGGCTCGGCCCGCGCGGTCTGGCGCGGCTCGGGTGCGGGGATGCGCTGAGGTTCCGGGGGCGCGGTGAAGGTCTCCGCCTCGGCCGTCGGGCTCGGCGCCGTCACCTCCGGCGCGGCCGGGATCGCGATCCGGGCCCCTCCGCTCGGGGCGGGCGCGGGCGCCGCCGGTGCTTCAGTGGCGGGGCGGCCGGCGAGCAGGCGCTGCAAGGTCTCCGAGGCCCGCGGCGGGGCCTCTGTCGCCTGCTCTGCCGGCGCCGCTGGCGCTGCCGGCGGCGGGCTGGACCCCTCGGCCTCGAGCTTCGCCGGCTCGTTCTGGGCCGTGATTACCGGCAGGTCGCTGCGCTCGGCGACCATGCCATCGCGCAGGCTGCGCACGACCAGAACGCCGACGCCGATGCTGACCGCAAAGACCAGAGCCAGGATGGTCGGACCCATCCAGCGTGTCCCGCTCTTCTTATCTTGCGGCTCGGCCTCGCTACGGCGTTGGTAGATGAAGTCGGGCGGCGGCTCGGGCGCCGAAAGTCGAAGCGAAAGGATATCTGCGGCGCGCTGTTCCGACGCCAAGTTCTCCGGAAGGGGAGGACTCGGCGCCTCTCGCCGCCATGGAAACCGGGATGACACCAGCAGCTCTCCTCAGCAAAGTCTCCTCAACCAAAAACCCAAGGTCACGACATCCTCGTGGCCCTGAGGTTCCGGCCGGTCTGAGTGTCGCCGCCGCTCACTCCGCGCTTCAGGCTCCCTCCAAGCTTTGCGCCAAGAATTGCTTCCGCGGCGACAGTCTCCGCCTCTTCTCCCGTTAACCAAGATTAAGGCTGAAAGACTACACGCACGCCAAGTATAGTCAAATTCCGAATCCGAATACCGTGACAAGTTTAAACCAAAACTGTGCGGCCACAAGGGGATCAAAGGGAAAATCAGGGGAAAACGGTTAATCTCTGTTCGGCCGCCCCAGTTCTTGTCAAATAGACGCGGCTCGGCACGGCGCGGGTGTCAGGGTTCGGCGATGACCTTCTTCGCTTCGACACCGGTGCCCGGATGTGGCGGCCGGCCGCGCCGGCGCAGCTCGACACTCAACCCTCGCTGTCGCCGGCGGGCGCCGCGCCTTCGAGCTCGGCCTCCAGGGCCTCGAGCTGTGGCAGGGCCGGCCGGTAGCCCGCCTCAACGGCGGCGCGCAGCCAGCGCCGGGTCTGATCCAGGTCTTGGGGCACGCCCTCGCCCCTGCGAAACAACTCGGCCAGCTTCACCGCAGCCTGGCCCCAGCCGGCTTCCGCCGCCGACTGCAACAGCGCCGCGGCGCGCTCGGGGTCCCGGGCCACGCCCAGGCCGGCGAGATGCAGCTCCGCCAGCTCCAGGCGGGCAACCTGCACCGCCTGCCATTGGGCCGGCCGCAGGCGCGGATGATGGTAGGCGTAGAGGTCGGGCCAGCCGACCGGCGACCGGCTCGGCCGCTCCGCGGCCGCGGCCACCTTGCGATACCAGGACGCCGCCGCCTCGTAATCCTGGGTCAGGTCCTTGCCTGTGGCGAGGCGCTGGGCCAGGCCGAGCTGCGCCGAGGCGATGCCGTTCTCGGCGGCGCGGCGGAGCCAGTGCAGGGCCTGGACCGGGTCGCTCTCCTGGAAGACCACGGCCAGGCTCGCCTGGGCCGGTCCGTGGTCCTGGCGGGCGGCGTCCTGCCACCAGGCCATGATCTTCTCCGAACGCCGGGCCTGCTCCTCGATCGGGACCTGGTCGTCCTGGTAGAACAGCATGCCGAGGGCGTACTGCGCCTCCGGGTGCCCGCCTTCCGCCGCCTGCCGCAGCAGGTCCTCCTTGCGCGCTTGCCAGCCCGGCCGCCGCCGCTGCTCGACCAGGCGCGCCAGGGTGATCCGGGCGAAGGGATTGCCCGCCGCGGCCGCTTCGGCCAGCAGGGTCTCGGCCCGGTCGAGGTCCTGCAGGGTGCCGAGGCCGCGCTCGTAGAGCCGGGCCAGATTGTACTTGGCGGCGATCACGCCGGCCTCGGCCGCGCGCTCGTAGAGGGCGAAGGCCTCTCCGAAGCGCTGCTTCGTCCCCAGGCCCAGGTTGGCCAGGACCCCCAGGTTGTTGGCGGCCGGGGCATGGCCGAGGCTGCTGAGGCTCTGGAACAGCGCGAATGCCGCCTCGTGGTGGCCCTGCTCGTAGAGCCAGACGCCCGCCCGGTTCTTCAAGGGGTAGCTGGCCGGCAGCGGCACTAGGACCAGGATGACCAGGACCGCGAGGCCGAAGCAGGCGTAGAGGCCGGCCTTCAGGAGCAGCTTCATCGGGTTTCGTCGGCCATCGGGGGCGGACTCCGGTTGGACCCACGTCCTGTCCTAGCGCCGCAAAAGCTAACAAGACCTTAAGGGCGCCCTTCGGCGGTCAGCGCGCTTCCGGCTTGGTCGGCCGGTCGCCCGCTCCTGGCCGCGGTTCCGGGCCGGCATCGTCGCCGCGGTTGGGCAGAGTGCCGGCGGGCCGCGGCCAGTGCAGCGCCGCCGTGACCGCGGCGTGGTCCGAAAGGGCGTCGTAGGGCAGCGACCCGAAGGTCTCGACCCCGGCCTCGCGCACCCGGATCCCCGGGCCGCGCAGGAAGATGTAGTCGATGCGCCGGCGTTCCCAGCTGTCGGTGCCGCCCAGGGCGAGGCCCAGGTCACGGAATCCTAGGGGCGCCAGCCGTCGCATCAGCCCCTGGTACTCGCCCTCCGGATCGGCGCGCGCTGCCGGCGAGCCGTCGACGTTGAAGTCACCGAACAGCAGCGCCGGCAGCCGGGGATCGGCGCGCGCCTCGATGAAGGTCGCAAGCTCGACGATCTGGCGGCGCCGGATCTCGGCGTGGTTGGCCTGCAGGTGGGTGACGAAGACCTCGATCGCGTCCTCCACCGCCGACCTGCCGCCGCGCCCAAGCCGGGCGTGCAGCACGCCCTTGGCGGTCAGGGCGTCGGTTCCGCGTGCCGCCCCGAAGACCCGGGAGCCGCTGGCGATGACCGGCAGCCGGGTGACGATCGCGACTTCGTCGTCGGTCACCGCCATGGGCACGTCCGAGGTCGCGAAGGCGGCCAGACCCGCCAGGCTCGGCCAGCCCCGGGCCGCCGGCGGCAGGCTCGGCCCCGCGAGCAGCTGGAAGCTGTGGCCGCCGCCGAAGCGCGAGGGCTTGCCGCAGGCCGGCGCCGCCGACTCCATGGCCGCCAGGATCTGCCGTCGCCGTCGGTCGTTGATGGTCTCGTTCAGGGCGACGATGTCGAAGCAGGCCAGCGCCCGGCCGATCGCCCGCGCCCGCTCCTCGGTGTTGGGATAGTGCTTCGGGGAGGCCCGGCTGAAGTCCCAGGGCGCGACGAACTGGACGTTGTACTGGATGACCTCGAGGCCTTCGGCACGGGCGCAGGACAGCCAGGGCCCAAGCGCGCAGGCGGCAAGGCTCAGAAGGACGAGCGGCAGCATCCGACCTGCCTCACGACGCCGCAACCGAAACGGATCCTGCATGCCCCTCGCCCGCTGTGCCGAGCCCGAGAATACCCGACGGCGGCGCGATGCCCAGGCGAGTTTCCGGTGATTTTGTCGTGCCGGCGCCGGGGCGCATTAACCGGGATCCAAGGATCGCCTCGCTATCCTGCCGCGCAACGTCGCGCCGAGAACCGGGTTCCCGCTTTGATCGACGACCTGAAATACATGTCCTGGCTGACGCCGGCCCGGCTGATGGCCTATGCGGCCGTCTTCGCGGTCGTGTCCATCGCCGCCTACGCGATCGACCTCTCGGGCCAGACCGCGGTCGGGCTCAGCGACGGCAAGGGTCGGCCCCTGGGTGACGATTTCGTCAACTACTGGTCGGCGGCGGTCCTGGCGGTCGAGGGCCGCACGGCGGAGATCTACGACCTCGCGGCCTTCAACGCCTTCCAGAGCGGCGCCTTGGCGGCGCCGCTCCAGCCCTACCATTTCAGCTATCCGCCGGTCGCGCTGGTGCTGCTGTGGCCCCTGGCCGCCTTGCCCTACGTTCCCGGCCTCGCGGTCTGGCTGTTGAGCGGCCTGGCGTGCTTCTGGGCCGCCCTGTCGCTCAACCTATCGCGGCGGCTCGCCCTGCTGGCCGCCGTGGCGACCCCTGCCGTCTTCATCAACGCGGTCGCCGGGCAGAACGGCGTCTTCTCGGCGGCGCTGCTCGGCGGCGGCCTGACGCTCCTACCGAACCGCCCTGCCCTCGCCGGGGTCCTGATCGGCCTGCTCTGTTACAAGCCGCAGCTGGGCCTGCTGATTCCCTTCGCGCTGGCCGCGGCCGGCCAGTGGCGCGCCTTCCTCTGGGCGGCCGCCACCGTCGCCGCCCTGTTCACGGTCTCTCTCGCCTGGTTCGGCGAGGGCATCTGGGCCGACTACCTGGCGCGGGCCGAGTTGCTGAAGCGCGCCGTCCTCGAGAACGGCAGCGTCTTCTGGCATCGCATGCCCTCGATCTTCGCGGCCCTGCGCAGCTGGGGCGTCGCGACGCCCGCGGCCTACGGCGCCCAGCTCGCCACCGCCTTGATCGCGTTCTGGGTCACGCTCCGGGTCTGGAGGTCGCCCTGCGAACAGGCGGCGAAGTCCTCGATCCTCCTGATCGCGACCTTCCTGGTGAGCCCCTACGCCGTGGACTACGACATGGTCGTCCTGATCTTCGTCGTCGCCTTGACCGCCGCCCAGAGGCCCGCGCTCTTCGACGCGCCCTGGGTGCGCTGCGCCCTGGCCGGCCTCTTGCTGTTGCCGATGGTTCACGCACCGCTGATGCGGCTCTGTCCCCTGCCCTACGGGCCCGCCGCCCTGCTCTTCGCGCTCTGGGCCTACCAGCGGGCCCTCGGCATTCCGCTCGGATGGCGCGCCGCCGCGCTTCCGGCCGCCCCGGGCAAGGATTGACCGCGCCGGGACCCAACCCTTCCGGAACGGCTTAGAATGCCTCCGCGTCCAGGGCCATCAGCGGCTTCTTTCCGGCCATGATGGCGGTGAAGAGAGCCGAGGACTCCGGCAGCACCCGGGCCATGTAGAAGCGCGCGGTCGCCAGCTTCGCCTCGTGGAAGGCGGCGTCTCCGTTCGCGGCTCCGTTGGCCCCACCATTGGCCTGGGGCTTACTGATCACGACCATGCGGGCCCAGAGGTAGGCCAGCGCCGTCAGGGCGAAGAGCTTCAGGTAGTCGGTCGAGGCCGCGCCTGCCTCTTCCGGATCGGCCAGGCCCTGCTGGGCGATCCAGGCGGTGGACTGCTGCAGCTTGGCGAAGGACTTGGCCAGCGGCAGCACGAACTCGGCCATTTCGGGGTTGGTCTGATGCTCTTCGATGAAGGCCTGGACCGGGTGGAAGAACTGCCGCAGCAGGCGGCCCATGCCCTGGCCCAGCTTGCGGCCGACCAGGTCGAGGGCCTGGATGCCGTTGGTGCCTTCGTAGATCTGGGTGATCCGGGCGTCGCGGACCAGCTGCTCCATGCCCCACTCGTGGATGTAGCCGTGGCCGCCGTAGACCTGCTGGCCGGTGTTGCTCAGCTCGAAGCCGGCATCGGTCAGGTAGGCCTTCACGATCGGCGTCATCAGGGCGACCAGGTCGTCGGCCGCCTGCCGCGCCTCGGGGTCCGGATGCCTCTCCGACCGGTCGACCGCGGTGCCGACCCAGAGCGCCAGCGCCCGGCCGCCCTCGATGATGGCGCGCATCTTCATCAGGTTCTTGCGCACGTCGGGGTGGACGATGATCGGGTCGGCCGTCGCCTCGGGCTCCGCCGCGCCCTTGAGCGCGCGGCCCTGGCGCCGGTCCTTGGCGTAGGCGACCGCGGACTGGTAGGCGGTCTCGGCCAGGCCCAGGCCCTGGATGCCGACCGCCAGGCGGGCGACGTTCATCATGGTGAACATGTAGCGCATGCCCTTGTGCGGCTCGCCGATCAGCCAGCCCTGGGCGTCGTCGAAGTTCATGACGCAGGTCGCAGAGGCCTTGATGCCCATCTTCTTCTCGATCGAGCCGCAGCGCACGCCGTTGCGCGAGCCGACGCTGCCGTCCTCCTTCGGGATGAACTTGGGCACGATGAAGAGCGAGATGCCGCGGACGCCCGGCGGCGCGTCGGGCAGCTTGGCCAGCACCAGGTGAACGATGTTATCGGTCAGGTCGTGCTCGCCGGCCGAGATGAAGATCTTGGTGCCGTTGATCCGGTAGCTGCCGTCATCGTTGGGATCGGCCTTGGTCTTGATCAGGCCCAGGTCGGTGCCGCAGTGCGGCTCGGTCAGGCACATGGTGCCGGACCAGGTGCCGTCGGTCAGCTTGGGCAGGTAGAGGCTCTTCTGGTCCTCGCTGCCGTGCAGCTCCAGGGCGTTGTAGGCGCCGTGGCTGAGGCCCGGGTACATGCCGAAGCTCAGGTTGGTCGAGCAGATCAGCTCGTCCAGGACGAACTGCAGGGTCTTGGGCAGGCCCTGGCCGCCGTATTCGGGATCGCAGGACAGGCCGGTCCAGCCGTTCTCGCAGAAGGCCGCATAGGCCTCCTTGAAGCCCTTGGGCGTGCGCACCACGCCGTTTTCGTAGTGGCAGCCCTCGGCGTCGCCCGAGAGGTTGAGCGGCAGCAGCTCGTTCTCGCAGAAGCGCGCGCCTTCCTCCAGCACGGCGTCGAGAAGCTCCGTGGTCGCTTCCTCGTAACCGGGCAAGCCGGCGACGGTCTTCTCGTAGTCGAAGACCTCGTTCAGCAGGTAGCGGATGTCGTCGAGCGGTGCGGCGTAGGTGACCATGGGTCCTCGTTCCTCAAGTTCCTTCGACGCCTTCTGCTTCGGCGCCTGAGTTTTCCCCTCCCCCGACCCCCTCCCGCCAGGGCAGGGGGACCCCGGTTCGAGGCCTCGCTTAGCTCCCTCCCTCTCGATGGGGGAGGTCGGGGAGGGGGTGGATCCCTCGTCCCTTCGGTCTCAGTTCCTCAGCGGCTTGCCGGTGGTGATGGTGTGCTCCATCCGGGCCAGGGTCTGGCTGGTGCGGGCCAGCTTCATGAAACTCGCGCGCTCCAGGGCCAGGATCTCATCCTCCGGGATCGGCTCGGTCTGATCCGCGCCGGGCCCGCCGGTCAGGACGTTGGCGAGCTCGCCGGCCACGGTCTCGTCGTGCGGCGTGACCAGGCCCTTCAGCTTGAGGTCGTGCAGCGCCAGGTTCAGCGCGGCGCGGCCCGAGGGTCCGGGCAGGGTTAGCTCGATCGGCTCCGGCGGCCGGTAGCCTTCGGCCAGCTCCAGGGCCTTGGCCTTGGCGTCGGCCAGCAGGCGGTCGCGGTTGAAGCTGATGCCGTCGCTCGGCCGCAGGAAGCCCATCTCCTGGGCCTCGAAGGCCGACTTCGCCACCTGGGCGGTGCCGATGGTCTCGAAGGCCTTGGCGACGTGCGGCATGGGGCCCTTGGGCAGGCGCGGATTTTCGGCCAGGCGGTGCATCAGCTCCTTGGTGCCGCCCCAGCCCGGGATCACGCCCACGCCGACCTCGACCAGGCCGATGTAGCTCTCGGCGTGGGCCTGGACCGCATCGGCGTGCAGCAGCATCTCGCAGCCGCCGCCCAGGGCCAGGCCCGAAGGCGCCGCGACCACCGGAAAGGGCGCGCGCTTCAGCGCCAGATAGGTCTTCTGGCCCTCGCCGACCATGGACTCGATCATCGGCCACATCGCCGTGTTGGCGGCGAAGAGCGCGAGGCCCAGGTTGGCGCCGGCCGAGAAGTTGCTGCCCTCGTTGTAGAGCACCAGGGCCTTGTGCGCCTTGGGCACGATCTCGATGGCCTTGCGGAACAGGGCGAAGACCTCGGGGTCCAGGACGTTGAGCTTGGTGTGGACCTCGAAGCAGAGCACGCCGTCGCCGACGTCCCAGAGGCTGGCCGAGCCGTTCCGGGCCAAAGGCTCGCTGCGCCGCTTGACGTCGGCCAACAGCTCGACGCCCGACGGGCGCTCCACGTCGTGGTAGCCGCCCTCGACGCCGAGGTACTGCAGCCGGCCGCCCTCGACCCGGTAGAAGCTGCCGGCCTCGGCCGCGGTCTTCAGCAGCGGCGGCACCGGCGCGCCCTCTGCCTCCAGGCGCCTGGCGAAGTCGGCGGCGCCCAGCTTGTCGATCAGCTCGAAGGGCCCGAACTTCCAGTTGTAGCCCAGGCGCATGGCGCGATCGACGTCGGCCACGCTGTCGGCGATCTCGGGCACCAGGGAGGCCGAGTAGTCGAGCAGCCGCGACATCACGGTCCAGGCGTAGACGCCGCCCCTGTCCTCGTGCGCGACCAGGGCCTTGGCGCCGCCCTGCTTGGCCGCGTCCAGGCTCTCCAGATGGACCTTCTGGGCCGGGGCATAGGCGCCGGTCTGCAGGTTGCGCGCCTCCTTGATGCGCTTGCCGCCCTCCTTGTTGAGCCGGAAGAAGCCGCCCTTGCCCTTGCGGCCGGTATAGCCGGCCTCGATCATCTCGCGGACCACAGGCAGGTCGCGGCGCACCTGGTTGTAGGCGTCGTCGGCCGGCAGGTTCTCCGAGAGGCTGCGGTCGACGTGCGGCATAAGGTCGATGCCGACCAGGTCCATCAGGGCGAAGACGCCGGTCTTGGGGATGCCCAGCGGCCGGCCCATGACGGCGTCGGCCTCCTCGACCGAGAGGCCCTGGTCGAGCGCCGCGGCCACCGCGGCCTGGACCCAGAAGGTGCCGATACGGTTGGCGATGAAGCCCGGTGTGTCGTTGCAGGCGACCACGTCCTTGCCCAGGCGCCGGTCGGCGAAGTCGCTCAAGGTCGCGACGGCGTCGGCCCGGGTGTCGGGCCCGGCGACCACCTCCAGCAGGCGCATGTAGCGCGGCGGATTGAAAAAGTGCGTGATCAGGAAGTCGGGCTTGAGTTCGGCCTCCATGCCCTCGACCAGCCGCGCCAGCGGCAGGGTCGAGGTGTTGGAGGAGACGATGGAGCCCGGCTTCCGGGCCGCCTGGATCTTCTTGTAGAGCTCCTGCTTGATGTCCAGGCGCTCGATCACGACCTCGACGATCCAGTCGCAGTCGGCGAGCTGGTCCAGGTCGTCCTCGATGTTGCCGGCGGTGACCCGCTTGGCCGCCCGCCTGCTCATGAAGGGCGCCGGATCGGCCTTGAGCATCTTCTGGATCGCGGTCTTGGCGACCACGCTGCGGTCTTTTGCCCCGTCAGGGACGATGTCCAGCAGGACCACCGGGATCCCGGCATTGGCGACTTGAGCGGCGATGCCGCCGCCCATGACGCCGGCGCCGATGACGGCGACCTTGTTGATCGACTTCTCCGCCATGGCTCAGGCCGCCTCCAGGATGGTCGCGATGCCCTGGCCGCCGCCGATGCACTGGCTGGACAGCGCCAAGCCCTTACCGTCGCGGTGCATGATCTGGGCCGCCTTGCCGGTGATCCGCGCCCCGGTCGCGCCCAGGGGATGGCCCAGGGCCAAGGCGCCGCCGTCGATGTTGATCTTCTCCATCTCGAGCCCGAGCTCGTCGATGCAGGCCAGGGCCTGCGAGGCGAAGGCCTCGTTGAGCTCGACCACGTCGATGTCCTTGGCGGTGACGCCGGCGCGCTCCATGGCCTTGCCGCTGGCGACCACCGGGCCCATGCCCATGATCTCCGGGGCGCAGCCGCCGACCGCGATGGCCTTGATCCGGGCCAGCGGGGTCAGGCCGTGGGCCTTGGCGAAGTCCTCGGAGGTGACCAGGGTCGCCGCCGCGCCGTCGGTCAGCGGCGAGGAGGTCGCCGCGGTCACGCTGCCCGTGTCCTTGAAGGCGGGCTTGAGGCCGGCCAGAGACTCGGCGTTGGTGTCCGGCCGGATGCAGCCGTCGACCTCGACCTTGTGGTTGCCCTGGGTGATCGCCACCAGCTCGCCCTCGAAGCGGCCCTCGGCTTGGGCCTTGGCTGCCTTCTGGTGGCTGATGACGGCCAGCTCCTCCTGGCGCTCGCGCGGGATCTTGTACTTCTCGGCGACGTTCTCCGCGGTCTCGCCCATGGACATGTAGGCCTGGGGATAGCGCTCGGCCATGACCGGGTGCAGCAGCGGGTTGAAGCCGGGGATCGGCACCCGGGTCATGGACTCGACCCCGGCGCAGATAAAGGCTTCGCCGGCGCCCATCTGGATGGCGCCGGCGGCGATGTGCACCGACTGCATGGAGGAGCCGCAGAAGCGGTTCACGGTCATGCCGGCGACCGAGATCGGCAGCTCCGCCAGAAAGCCGACCAGGCGGCCCATGTTCAGTCCCTGCTCGCCCTCGGGCAGGGCGCAGCCGAGGATCAGGTCCTCGATCTCGTTGGGATCGACGCCGGTCTTCTCGATCAGGCCGCGCACGGTCTGGGCGGCCAGCTCGTCGGGCCGCACCCGGGTCAGCTCGCCCTTGTTGGCGAAGTGGAAAGGCGACCGGGCGAAGCCGGCGATGACGACGTTCTTCTCCATGGGGTTCCTTGCTCCCGTCTCGGACCTCTGCAGGCCGGACCCGCCCTACTTGCCGTCGGGCGGTCCGACGTATTCGGCGACCAGGACCTTCTTCTCTATCTTGCCCACCGGGGTCTTCGGCAGGCTGTCCCGGAACTTGTAGATCTTCGGCATCTCCATCGGCGCCAGGCGGTCCTTGAGGAAGGCCGTCAGCTCCTCCTCGGTCGCGCGCTGGCCCGGGGCGAAGGCGACCACCGCCATGACCGTCTCGCCCCGGTACTCGTCGGGCGCGCCGATGACCGCGCATTCCACGACGGCGGGGTGCTCGTAGAGCGCCTCCTCCACCGTGCGCGGATAGATCTTGTAGCCGCTGGCGATGATCATCTCCTTGATCCGGTCGACAATGAAGAGATAGCCATCCTCGTCCAGATATCCAACGTCTCCGGTGTGCAAACGGCCGCTACGCAGGGTCTTGGCCGAGACCTCGGGCTTCTGCCAGTAGCCGGCCATGACCTGGGGTCCGGTGCCGGTGATCTCGCCGCGCTCGCCGATCCCCAGGACCTTGTCCGGGTCGTCCAGGGCGACGATCTCGACCGTCGTGTCCGGCATCGGCTGACCGACCGAGCCGGCCTTGTTCTCGCCTTCCAGCGGGTTGCAGCTCAGGACCGGCGAGGCCTCGGAGAGTCCGTAGCCCTCGACCAGGCGGCAGCCGGTCAGGGCCTCGAAGCGGTTCTTGACGTCCATCGGCAGCGGCGCGCCGCCGGATATGCAGGACTTGATCGAGGTCAGATCGTAGTCGGCGATCTTCGGATGGTTGGCGATCGCGGCGTAGAGCGTCGGCACGGCGTGGAAGACGCTGGGCTTCTTCTGGTTGATGACCTTCAGCAGCTGGTCCAGGTCGAAGCGCGGCAGCAGGATCAACGAGCCGCCGTTCATCAAGGCCCAGTGCATGATCGCGGTCATGGCGAAGACGTGGAACAGCGGCAGGACGCAAAGCAGCTTTTCCTTGCCGATCTCCCGCGACGGGAACCAGTCGCTCAGCTGGCGGGCGTTGATGTAGACGTTGCCGTGGGTCAGCATCGCGCCCTTGGACAGGCCCGTGGTGCCGCCGGTGTACTGCAGCACCGCCAGGTCCTTGACCGGGTGGACCGGCTGCGGCTGGAAGGCGCCGTCGTTGGCGGTCAGCTTGGAAAAGCGCAGGTGCTGGACGTCGTCTGGGATGCTGGCCAGCTGCGAGAAGCGCAGCAGCGGGAACAGCAGATTCTTCGGAAAGGGCAGGATCTCGGACATCTTGCAGACCACCACCCGCCGCAGAGGGGTCGTGGCAAGCAGCTGCGCAACCTTGTCGTAGAGCGCGCCGACGTCGAGGGTAAAGAGGATCTCGACCCCGGAGTCCTCGACCAGGTGCTGCAGCTCCTTCTCGGCGTAGAGCGGGTTCAGGTTCACCACGATCGCGCCGGCCTTGAGGATCCCGAAGTAGGCGGCGACGTAGTAGGGCGTGTTGGGCAGCAGCAGCCCGACCCGGTCGCCCGGTTTGACGCCGGCCTCCTGCAGCCCCTTGGCGACCCGGTTGGCGAGGTCCAGAACCTCGGCGTAGCTGTAGTGCTTGTCGAGGAAGTCCAGGCAGAGCCGCGCGCCCATCTTCGCGGCCGCGTCGTCCAGGATCGTATGGAGGGGTTGGGCGACGTAGCCGGCGTCCCAGCGCACGCCCGGCGCGTAGTTGCGCAGCCACGGCTGCGCGCCCTGAGGGCTAGTCCCTTCCGCCATCTTTATCGCTCCCGGCCCTGCCAGACGCAGGGCATTGAACCGCCGGTTGTCGTTGCAACCGATGGTAATCCTGACCGCGAGATCTGGACCAGACCTCTTCGACGCCAGCTTGCGCCGAAAGGCTTGACCTTTGGTGTCCGCGCGGCCTCCCTGCCGAGAGCCCTGACCGTGCCCGGACCATTTATTGGTCCGGTGTCAGCGCGTCAAGCGCGGTGATAGAACCCGGACTCTAATTCGGCTTGCGCAGCGCCATGACGCGCGAGAAATAGGCCAGGCTGACGTCTTCGGTCCGCAGCCCGGCGTCCGCGAAAAGCGCCTCCAGGTCGCTTTTCGCGTAATCCGCGTAGTACGGCTCATGAAAAGCAACCGGGAAGTACTCGATCAGGCCGTCGTACTCCGGCACGTCGCCGAGCTGCAGGGAGTCGACCAGGAGGAAGAGGCCGCCGGGCTTCAGCAGGCGGGCCGCCTCGGCGGCGACCGCGCGGCGCACCTTGGCCGGCAGCTCGTGGAACAGGAAGACCGCGGTGACCACGTCGAAGTCGCCGTCGGGCAGCCCGGTCTCCTCGGCCGGGGCCTGGACGAAGGCGATGTCGCGCCAGGGCCGCAACAGCGCCTGGGCCCGCTCCAGGTAGTAGGGGCTGAGGTCGAGCGCGGTGACCCCCAGGCGTGGGTAGTTGTCCTTGACGAAGGACAGGAGACGCCCGGTGCCGCAGCCCAGGTCGAGCAGCCGGGTCTCGCGCACCCGCCGGTCCTTAAGGAAGTGGTAGAGCGGCACCAGGGCCTGGCGGCGCATGGCGTCGGCGCCGCCGCCGAAGAGCACCTCGACCTGATGGTCGTAGAGCTCGGCCGACTCCCGGCTGAGGTAGCCGTCGGTCTGGTAGTGGAAGTTCTGCAGGAAGTAGCGCGGATAGCGTCCCCTGTGCGGCGCCTCGAAGACCTCGCTGTTGCTGCGGGCGTGGCGGCGGGCCTCGACCTTGGCCAGGTCCGAGAAGTAGGCGCCCGCCCGGGCTACGGCCTGCAGCGGCGAGGCCGCCAGGTCGTGCGGCAGGCGATAGTAGCCGGCCTCGATGTTGCGCCAGTCCTGGAGGAAAAGCTCGCGCAGGCCGTCCAGGACCCGGCGGCTGCCGGGCATCGGCTTGTCGATCGGCCGCGGCGCCTTGACCGGCTTGGTCATCCGGCCGGACAGCCAGTACTGGCCCCAGTAGACCCCGGCCCGGGCGGTCTGGCCCAGGGCGTAGGCGGTGCGCTCCAGGGGGCCGGTCATCAAGTCCCGCCCATGCCGGCCAGGGCCCGGCGGTAGAGGGCCGCCACGGTGCGCCGCGGCAGGAAGCGCGGCACCGAGGTCACCAGCCGGTTGCGGCCGCCGACGACGTGGACGCTGCGCTGGCCCAGGGCCGCCAGGGCCTCGCGCGCGACCCGCTCCGGGCTGTCCCAGCCGCCGCTGCGCCCGGCGTGGATCCCGGCCCGCTCGCCGAAGCGGGTCCGAGTGCCGCCGGGGCAAAGCGCCAGGACGTCGATCGGCTGCCCGGCCAGCTCGGCGGCCAGGGCTTCGGCGTAGTGCAGGTCGAAGGCCTTGGTTGCGGCGTAGGTCGCCATCATCGGCGCCGGCTGGAAGGCCATGATCGAGGCGACGACGATCAGCCCCGCGCGCCGCCGCTCGGCCCTGGCGCGCTCCAGCATGCCGGGCAGCAGGGCTCGGGTCAGGACCACCGGCGCGACCACATTGACCTCGGCCATCTCGCGCTCCCGCGCGGCCGGGATCTCCAGCACCTCGCCGACCTGTCCGATCCCCGCGTTGTTGACCAGAAGGTCAAGCGGCCGCGCCTCGGCCGCCGCGATCACCGCCTCGCGCCCGGCGTCCTCGGCCAGGTCCGCGACCAGGGTCTCGACTTGCCGTTCGCCGTTTCCCAGCTCGTCCTTCAGCGCCGTCAGGCGCGCGCCGTCGCGGCCGGTCAGCAGCAGCCCGGTGCGCGCGGGCAGCGCCTTCGCCAGGGCCTCGCCGATGCCGCTGGTGGCGCCTGTGATCAGCGCGAAGCGATACCTCATACCCGCAAAGCTGGAAAACTCCGCGCGGCCTGTCAATCGAACTCTCTGTGACGCTTGCCCCGCGCCCGGGTCTCGGGCATAGCTCGACCTCGGACAGCAAAGGCGGGAGGACGGCAGGATGGCCGGGTTTCGGACCCTCGACGACCTCGACCCGGCGGGCCGGCGGGTGCTGGTCCGGGTCGACTTCAACGTTCCCATGAAGGACGGCCGGGTCACCGACGCGACCCGGATCGAGCGCGCCCTGCCGACCATCCGGACACTGAGCGAAGGCGGCGCCAAGGTGATCCTGCTGTCCCACTTCGGCCGCCCAAAGGGCGAACGCCGGCCGGAACTCTCCCTCGCGCCGGTGGCCGCGGCGCTCGAGGCCGCCCTGGGCGCGCCCGTGGCCTTCGCGTCGGACTGCATCGGCGCGCCGGCCGAGGCCACCGTGGCGGATCTGCCCGAGGGCGGGGTCCTGCTGCTCGAGAACCTACGCTTCCACCCCGGCGAGGAGGCCAACGACCCGGCCTTCGCCGGGGCCCTGGCCGCCCTGGGCGATCTCTACGTCGACGATGCCTTCTCGGCGGCCCACCGCGCCCACGCCTCGGTCGAGGCCCTGGCCCGCCGCCTGCCCGCCGCTGCCGGGCGCCTGATGCAGGCCGAGCTGGAGCACTTGGCCCGGGCCCTGGAGAAGCCGGAGCGGCCCCTGGCCGCCCTGGTCGGCGGCGCCAAGATCTCGACCAAGCTGCAGCTCCTGGGCAACCTGGTCGCGCGGGCCGACCTGCTGATCATCGGCGGTGGCATGGCCAACACCTTCCTGGCCGCGGCCGGGGTCGAGGTCGGCCGGTCGCTCTGCGAGCACGACATGGCCGACACGGCGCGGGAGATCATGGCCAAGGCCAAGGCGCAGGGCTGCGACATCGTCCTGCCGACCGACGCCCTGGTCGCGGCGGCGCTCGAGACAGGCGTCGCGAGCGAGACCGTCTCGGTCAAGGCGGTCCCGGCCGAGCAGATGATCCTCGACGTCGGCCCGGCGACCGCCGCGCATCTGGCGCGGCGGCTGGAGGACTGCCGCAGCCTGGTCTGGAACGGCCCCCTGGGCTGCTTCGAGGTGCCGCCCTTCGATCAAGGGACCAACGCGGTCGCCCAGGCCGCCGCCCGCCTGACCCGCGACGGCCGCCTGCTCTCGGTCGCCGGCGGCGGCGACACCGTCGCGGCCCTGGCCCACGCCGGTGTGCTCGAGGACTTTACCTACGTCTCCACCGCCGGCGGCGCCTTCCTGGAATGGCTGGAAGGCCGTACTCTGCCGGGGGTGGCTGCGCTGGAGGCGGGGTAGCGAAGCGCAGCGAGCCTGGAGCTCCTGCAACTGCAGGATGCGGTCTGTCCGGCTTTCGGCTAGAGATGAGACATGAGACATGAGCAGTGCTTTGATCCGCGGAACAGCTTTTCTTTTTGTCGCCGCCCTGATTCTCGCCGCCTGCACGGCGAGACCAAAGCCGGAAGCGCCCGAGACTCCGAGCCCCGTGGATGTCACGGGTCCAAATCAGCTGACTGCCGAGGAGATGGACGCTGTCCGCACCCAAGTCCGGCGCTGCTGGAGTCCGCCGGTCGGCGTCCCGGACCGGGATCAAGTCATCGTCACGCTGCGCCTCGCTCTCAATTTCGACGGATCGCTGCGGCAGATGGAGGTGACCGAAAAAGAGAAGCTGAACCGCGAGCGCTTCTACGAAGTCTCCGCCCAAGCCGCAATGCGTGCCGTTCGCCGCTGTAGCCCGCTCACACTGCCGCCGGACAAGTACGAGAGCTGGAAGACTCTCTACCTGACTTTCAATCCATCGTTTCTCTTGGATCGACGCTAGAGCTACTCCCTACACCCGGCCGAAGCGGTTGTTGCACGCTTGGAAAATAAAGAGCAGGGCCTGCCAGGTGAGGCCCTCGACACTCTCGCCCCCTAAAGGTGCAGCTCGACCTCGCCCAGGCGCTTGGTCAGCTTGCGGTTCTCGGCGTAGTCGACCTCGACGGCGATCAGGCAGGGGCCGTCCTGGGCCAGGGCCTCGTCGAGCGTCGGGCGGAAGTCGGCGGCGGCTTCGACCTTGCGGCCCCAGATGCCGAAGGATTTCGCCAGCAGCTCCATGTCCGGGTTGGTGAAGGCCAGGTCGGAATGACGGCCGTCGAAGTGGTTCTGCTGCTTCCACTTGATCAGGCCGTACTCGCCGTCCAGCCAGACCACGACCACCAGGGGAATCTTCAGGCGCGCCGCGGTCTCCAGGTCGTGGACGTTCATCAGGAAGCCGGCGTCGCCGCAGACCGCCACCACCTTCGACTCCGGAGCGGCGAACTTGGCGCCGATGGCGCCGGGCAGCGCGAAGCCCATGGAGCAGAAGCCGTTGGAGATCAGGCAGGTGTTCTGCTCCAGGCACTGGTAGTAGCGCGCGACCCACATCTTGTGGGCGCCGACGTCGGAGAGGAGGATGTCCTGGGGGCGCAGGGCGGCGCGGATGTCGTTCAGGATGCGCTGCGGCTTCATCGGGAAGGCGGTGTCCTCCCGCTCCGCGGTCAGGTCCGCCCAGATGGTGTCGCGCAGCTCCCGGCAGCGCCCGATGTCGTGCAGCGGCAGGTCCTCGCCCCGCACCTCGTTGATGCGCTCGTTGATCTGCCACAGGGCGTCGGCGACGTCGGCGCAGATGTCGACGCTGACCGGATAGGCCTCGTCGATCTCGGCCGGCTCGAAGTCGATGTGCACGATCCGCTTGTCGCGCTCCGGGTTCCAGAAGCCGGGCGCGTACTCCACAAGGTCGTAGCCGACCGAGACGATCAGGTCGGCCTTCTTGAAGGCGCGCAGGATGTGGTCCTTGCCCTGCAGCCCGATGGTGAAGAGGCAGTGCGGGTCGTCCATCGGCACTGCGCCCTTGCCCATGAAGGTGTTGACGACCGGGATGCCGGTCTTGCGCGCCAGGCGGCGCAGCTGCTTGGCGGCGCGGTTCCGGACGGTGCCGTTGCCGGCCAGGATAAGCGGGTCCTTGGCCGCCAGGATCAGGTCGACCGCCTGGTGCACGGCCTTCCAGTCGGCGGCCGGCCGGCGCGTGCGGCTGGGCACCATGGGCTGCAGGTCGACCTCCGCCTCGGCGACGTCCTCGGGCAGCTCGATCACGGTGGCGCCCGGCTTCTCCATCTGGGCGACCTTGAAGGCCTTGCGCACGACCTCGGGAATGGTCGCCGGGTTGAGGATCGAGCGCGCCCACTTGGAGATCGGCTCGAACATGGCGATGGAGTCCATGTTCTGGTGGCTTTCCTTGTGCAGCCGCGCGGTCGAGCCCTGGCCGATGATCGCAACCAGCGGCGCGCGGTCCATGTTGGCGTCGGCGACGCCGGTCACCAGGTTGGTCGCGCCCGGCCCGAGGGTCGCCAGGCAGACGCCGGGCTTCCCGGTCAGGCGGCCGTAGGCGTCGGCCATGAAGGCGGCGGCCTGCTCATGCCGGCAGAGCACGAAGTCGATCTTGGAGTCGAGCAGGGAGATCATGAGATCCGCGTTCTCCTCGCCGGGCACGCCGAAGATGCGCTCGACGCCTTCGGCTTCGAGGCAGCGGACAAAGAGGTCGGAGGCTTTCATGGCTGGGGGCTCCATCGTGGGTTCGGGGGGCCGGCCGGCGGCTCAGGCCAGGGGGCTGCGCAGCACCAGCATCTTTTCGATCTGCATGTCGCGCAGGGTGTGGGGGATGCCGCCGACGCCGAGGCCCGACTGTCCGAGGCCGGCGAAGGGCATCCAGTCGACCCGGAAGGCGGTGTGGTCGTTGACCATGATCGCGCTGGCCCGCAGCCGGTGGAAGCCGGCCAGGGCAGCGTCCAGGTCGCGGGTGAAGACCGCCGCCTGAAAGGCGAAGGGCAGCGCGTTGGCGCGCGCGACCGCGTCGTCGATCGTGTCGTAGGGATAGACGCAGACGACCGGGCCGAAGACCTCCTGGGTGGAGACCCGGCTGTCGGCCGGCGGATCGTAGAGCACGCTCGGCGCATAGAGGCGCTCCGACAGCCTGCGGCCGCCGGTCAGGGCCCGTTCGGCGCCGGCCTCCTCGACCCATTCCCCGACCCGTGTCACCTCGCCGGGCCGGATCAGGGGCCCGACCTCGGTCGACTCTTCGGTCGGGTCGCCGACCGCGAGCTTCATTGCGCCTTCGGCCAGGGCCTCTGCCAGATCGCGGGCGATGCGCCGCTCGGCGAAGACCCGCTGGACGGACACGCAGACCTGTCCGGCGTGATAGAAGCCGCCTTTCAGCAGGCTGGGCAGGATCTCGTCGATCTCGGCGTCGGCAGCGACGATGACCGGCGCCGCGCCGCCGTGCTCCAGGGCGCAGCGGGTGCCGGGCGCCAGCTTGGTACGGAGGTGCCAGCCGACCCGCGCGCTGCCGATGAAGCTGAAGAAGCCGACCCGCGGATCTGTGACCAGGGCCTCGGCCAGGCTCAGCTCGGCCGGGTGGACGACCCGGCACCACGCCGGCGGCAGGCCGGCCTCGACCAGGATCTCGACGACGCTGCGGCAGGACAGCGGCGTGTCCTCGGCCGGCTTGACGATCACCGGACAGCCGGCCGCGACCGCCGGCACGACCTGGTGGACGATCAGGTTGACCGGGTGGTTGAAGGCGCTGACCGCCACGACGGGGCCGATGGGCTCCTTCTGGGTGAAGGCGATGCGCCCGGCCGAGGCCCGGTTCAGGCCCATGGGCACGACCTCGCCGGCCTCGGTCCGCAGGCAGTCGAGGGCGGCCTTGAAGCCCTCGACCGCGCGTTCGACCTCGACCCGCGAGTCGGTCAGCGGCTTGCCGCCTTCCCGGGTGGCCTGCAGGGTCAGCGGCTCGACCCGCTGGTGCATCTGCTCGGCGGCGCGCTCGAGGATCTCGATCCGCCGCCACAGCGGCAGCCAGCCGTCGCGGTCGCGGAACAGGCGCTCGGCCGTCGCCAGGCTGGCCTCGATCGCGCCGGCGTCGTCTGTCGGCAGGCTCGCGATCTCGGCACCGTCGAAGGGCGCCGTGACTTTCAGGGGGGAGGTGCTGTTCATGGCGTCATCCTTCTCGGGCCCGGGCTGGCTCGACGGCGGCGTCGCTCTCCAAACTCGGGAAGGGGCAGTTGACGAAGGACACGCTGCCGGCCGGCCGCAGGTCCCGGGTCGAGCCGAAGGCGCGCGTCGTGTCCAAGTCCTTGGCCGCGCGGTAGATGTAGCAGCGCTGCTCGCGGTTGAAGGGCATCTCCTCGCGGTCCATCGCAAAGACGTACTGCCGGAAGAAGGTGCCTAGGTGCTCGACGTAGTAGCGGAAGCGGCCGATGAGCGGATAGTTGCGCCGGATCGCATGCCGGGTCGGCGAGACGTCCTGCATGAAGAGCACGACCACGACCAGAACCGGCAGGCCGACCGCGAAGATGAAGAGGCCCGGCGGAAGACTCAATAGGGTGATCACGAAGTCGGAAAGCTGCGCGATCATGATGTCTTGTCTCCCTCAACGTCGGCACTCTAGGTCGGCAGGACTCGGCGACCCTCTGCGCGTCGGGCCGAGAAGGCTGCCGGCGCCGACCCGCACCTATGGCTCGGCCGGATATCCCGCGAGCCCCCGATGTCTCCCGGCCGTCTGCAACCCCCGAGAGGCGCGGGCGAGTCCGAAATTGGATGCGCCGCCACCGTCGGAGGTTACGCGTCGGCGGTTTTTTCATTTCCGTCCATATTGGGGCGATCGAGGCGCTCGGCGCTCAAATTCTCGTGTGCTTTCGGTAATGCGCCTGCCGGTCGACGGGCCGTCGTTTCCTGCCGCGCGGCTATGGTGTCGTGCATCCTAACCGAAGCCAAGGGTCAGCAGGGTTAGGGCACCGACCCCGGCGGCGATGCCGAGCAGCAGGTTGTGGCGGGTCAGGAAGAAGATCGCCAAGGAGATCACCGCGGCGGCGACCCGGTGGCTGAGCGCGGTTTCGGCCAGTGGGCCCAGGGGCAGCACGATCATCCGCGCGATCAGGCCGGCCAGCAGGGCGTAGGCGACGCAGGCCACCCACTCGAAGGCCGGGCTGTCGGCTTCTATACGATCGGATAATAAGACGCCGAGCGCGCGCCAGGCATAGGTGACGGCGGCCCCGCCCAGGACGACCAGCAGCGGCCAGAGCGCGAGCGGCTCAGCCATGGTGGCTCCGCGGGCTTTCCTTGCGGCGGCGCCACCAGCGGTCGCCCAGGAAGGCCAGGCTCCCGGCGATCAGCCCGGTCAGCAGCAGCGACCAGTCGGTCGCCACCAGGTAGAGCGACGGCCCGGCCAGCGCGCCCAGCACCAGGGCCAGCACCCGGGCGCGGCGTCGGGCGTCGGCGGCGAAGACCAGCATGAAGTAGATCGGATTGAGGAAGACCAGACCCAGGGTGACCTCGGCCGGCACGGCCCCGGCCAGATAGTAGCCGCCGGCCGTGGTGAGAAGTGAGCTGCCCCAGATCACCACGACGAAGCCGAGGAAGTAGGGCAGCCGCGCCGGCGCTGGCAGCAGCGGCGCCTGGCGCATGGCTGCCGCCCAGCCGGTGACCGCGACGAAGTGGGCCGCCAGGTAGAGGGCGCCGCGGCCGCGGCAGGGCGCGCGCAGCAGCGGCATCAGGGAGACGGTCATCGGCAGCAGCCGGGCGTTGGTCAGCGCGACCGCGGCCAGGATTGCGGCCAGCGAGGCGCCGGCGGCGTAGAGCTCGACCATGGCGACCTGGCCGGGCAGGGCCCAGCCCAGTGCGGTCGAGAGCAGGCCGTGCCAGGGCGAGAGCCCGGCCTCGCGGACCAGAGCGCCGAAGCCCAGGAAGCTGGCGCCGAGCACGATGGCGGGTATGCCGAAGGCTTCGCGGGCGCCCTGCCGGGCCGCGGCCCGCCACACGGCCCGCTGCGCTGGGGACTCCTTATGGGGTGACGCGTCGTCCCCGGCCAAGTCGACCGGTCTCAGACGCCGGCCGGCTTGGTCTCGACGACCCGGCTGCGCGGCAGGTGGATCGTGACCTTGGTGCCCTTGCCGAGCTTGCTTTCCAGGGACAGGTTGCCGTCGTGCAGCTCGGTCAGGGCCTTGGCGATGGGCAGACCGAGGCCGGTGCCCTCGAACTTGCGCGCCAGGCGGTTGTCGACCTGGCGGAAGGGCGTGAGCGCGATCTCGCGGTCCTCCGAGGCGATGCCGATCCCGGTGTCGCGCACGCTGAAGACCATGCCGCCGTCCTCGCTGCGGCCCGCCCTGACTTCGATGCGGCCCTCCTCCGGGGTGAACTTGATCGCGTTGGTCAGTAGGTTGAGCAGGATCTGCTTCAGCTTGACCGCGTCGGCACGCAGCAGCGGCAAGCCGGGGTCGACCGCGATCTCCAGGTCGTGCCCGCTGGCATGCAGCCGGTCCTCGACCACGCGTAGGGCGGCGTGCAGCAGGTCCTCCGGCACGATGCGGCTCTCGTTGAGCACAACGTTGCCGGATTCCAGCCGGGTCACGTCGAGGATGTCGTTGATCAGGGCGAGCAGGTGGCGGCCGCTGTCCAGGATGTCGTCGACGTAGTTCTTGTAGCGGTCGATGCCGATCGGGCCGAAGACCTCCGACTTGATCAGCTCGGAGAAGCCGATCACGGCGTTCAGGGGCGTGCGCAGCTCGTGGCTGATGTTGGCCAGGAATTCGCTCTTGGCGCGGTTTGCCGCCTCGGCGGCATCGACCGCCCGGTGCAGCGCGATCTCGCGCGCGCGCAGCTCGGTGATGTCCTCGGCGGTGCCGCGATAGCCCTGGAACTCGCCGGTGTTCTGGCAGTAGATCGGCAGCCCGTTGAGCCGGAACAGGCGCAGGCCGCCGCTCTTGTGCGCCATCTCCATCTCCAGGCCGCGGAAAGGCGTCCGGGTCTTCCGGTCGAGCCGCTTCCGGCCGGGCTCCTTCGGCTGGCGCGCGATCCGGTCGAGCCGCCGGCCGATCATCTGCCGGGGATGGTGGCCGAGGATGTCGGTCACCCGCGCCGAGACGTAGACCAGCTTGAGGTCGCGGTCGGTCTCCCAGACCCAGTCTGAGACCAGGCGGGTCAGGTCCGAGAAGCGTTCCTCGGCCAGGGCCCGGGCGCGCTCGGCCTCGGCGACCGCGCTGGCCGGCAGGTAGCGGCCGAGGACCGCCGCGACCTTGCCGCGGTTGTCGCGCAGCAGGCTGTACTCGACCTGGTAGGCTTCCTCGCGATCGTCGATGCTCAGGTTGATCTCGCGCAACAGCGGCGTCTCCAGCGACTGGAGGGTCGCCACGATCTCGGGGGTCGGCGCGCTTTCCCTGATCTCCTCAAGCGCCGGCTGGATGCGCCGGTAGGCGGCGTTGGCATAGGTCACCACGCCATCGGGGTCGGTGACGCAGTAGGGCGGTCCATTGTCCAGCAGCTCCTGCTGCAGCCGCGACAGTATCTCGCCGGGCAAGCCCGAGGCGGCGGCGGCTTCGATCACCCGCGTCCCCCTGGCACGCTTGAGGCGCATTGCCTGCCCCCTCAGACCTGGTCGATCGCGTCCTGGTAGGCCCAGTCGCGTTGCCACAAGCGCACTACGCGCTGTGCAGCATCCGGATCGATGCGGTCGAACAAAGCCATCACCTGAGCCACCTCTTGCGGATCGGATACCTTTTCGCTCGGCCGGCCTTTCCGGCTCAAGAGAAAAAGCGATGCGAAGACCGGTTTTTCGATACCTGTTGCCCGGCAGACGATCGCCAGGCTTCGGCCTCCCGGTTCGTATACTACCCTTTGGAGGCGCGGCCGCTCCAGCCCCGTCATTCGGCCCAGCACCGCCTCGAAAAGCGAGACCTCGCCGTCCCGCAGCATGTGGATCAGGCTTTGGGGCGTGATCTGCGTTTCCGCGTCCAGCTGCGCGGCCAGGGCTTCGGCGGCGCCGCGCCTTTGCCCGCCGGGCGCATCTGACGGGACCGCATCCGGGCCCAGATGCCGCATCACCGCCAGCAGGAGGTCGTCCAGCATCACGGGATCGACCTCGAAGCGCTCCAGCAGATGGGATCTCAGCGCGGCGGCGACCCAAAGGTTGAGGCGCCTGGCCAACTCCGGGTTCAGGCTCTCGCGCTTGACCAGGGGTTCCTGATAGCTGTCGACGCGGCGAGATTCCTCGACCAGGTAGTCCATCGTCGCCTCGGAGACCTTCGGGTTCGGGTCCTCGAGCAAGGCCTTGATCACGTCGGTGCCGTTGGCTTCGAGCAGGCCGTCGGCGACCTCGGCGGAGGCCATGCGGCGCATCGCGACGGCCAGCTGGTGCTGCAGCGTTCGGTGAACAACGATCTCGATCAGCTCGGGATCCTTCAGCACCTCGGTCTTCATCAGGGCCGGCCGGACCAGCTCGGTCTCTTCGTTGGCCAGGTGGAGCAGAAGCTCCTGCGGCGCGTCGGACCGCTCGGCCAGCTGCGCCGCCAGATCGCGGCGCACGGCCGTCTCGACCTCGCGCAGCAGCTTGCCGAGAATGTCCGACATCAGGGCGCGCTCGCGTTCGGTCAGAACCTCCGGCCGTTCGCCGAAGAGGTCGGCGACCGTCGAGAGTAGAGCGCGCCGGCTGGCCGAGGAGATCTCCTGGGCCAGCCTCAACAGCTCCTTTTGATCCGACTCCGGATCGACCATCGGGCGACGTTCCTGCACTGCGCACCCGACGGGAAGCCTATGTCGTGCGTGGCCCCGCCTTCATCTGCCGCTCGGAGACGTGATGTTGCCGATCTCCGAAAGAAGGGGGGCCTGGCCCACCCGTGCCTCTTGGATGCAGAATAATTCCGCAAGTTTATGGTTAACGTTTCATAAACGACTTTGACAAAGTTATTCTTACCACTGGAACTAATCCATCGCACCCACAAATTGGATTTGCGAAGACAAGAATAGCCTTGCATTTCTGCTGGGATTCTTTGGCACCTATTCCTACGACCCACCGGCGCGGCTGCGCCAGGGTCCGGGGCGTTCTGGGAAGACACCACAACACGCCGGGAATGTGGCCGATTTGCGGATGCGTCTTGCACCAGGCCTTTGCGAACGTCTTTCCCGCCCGACCCCGAGTCTCCGAAGGACAGGTCTCCGGATGAGGTAAGGCAGACACAGGTTAGTACGGAAGGGTCGGGCTGCAAAGCGTGCCGGCCTGGCGGCGGCTTGCCGAGCGTCGCGACCTTGGTCCAGAGTAAGGCCATGACAGAGTCCAAAAGCCTGCCGGAGCCCGGTGAGCGGGGCGGCGCCGGCTTCGAACGCCGGGTGCCGCCCGGCGACGACCACGAACGCCTGGTCTGCCGCGATTGCGGCTTCATCGCCTACGAGAATCCCAAGGTCGTGGTCGGCGCGGTGATCAGCCGCGGCGACCGGATCCTGCTGTGCCGGCGCGCGATCGAGCCGCGCAAGGGCCTCTGGACCCTCCCGGCGGGTTACCTCGAGCTCGGCGAATCGGCGGACGAGGGGGCCCGGCGCGAGGCCTGGGAGGAAGCCCGCGCCGAGATCGAGATCGATCAGCTGCTCGCCGTCTACGCGATCCGTCGGATCAGCCAGATCCAGCTGATCTACCGGGCCCGTCTGGTCTCGGACGCGATCGCCGCCGGTCCGGAATCCGAGGAGGTCGGTCTCTTCGACTGGGAGGAGATCCCCTGGCAGGAGATTGCCTTTCCCAGCGTCCACTGGGCGCTTCGGGATCATCACCGCCTGCGCGACGCCACCGCCTTCCCGCCGCGGAGCAACCCCGCGGAGGCGGGCGGCGCCGATCTCCTGTGAGGCAGGCGGTTTAGTCCTCGGCGCGCACGACGTTGATCAGCACCCAGATCATGACCACGCCGATCACCATGAGGATCATCAGGTTGGCGCCGAAGTGTTCCTGCGCCTGGGCGTCGGCCATCATGTCGAGGGCCATGGTGAAGAAGACTCCGACGTTGAGGGCCAGCAGGGCGGTGATGAACCGCTCCCGGGCCAGCCGCCTGACAACGCGGCGGCCGAAGGACGTCTCGTCGGGTTGCACGCTGTCGTCGGCCACGGTCGCGGGTCTCCCGCCCCCTCGCGGGAGGCACTGTTTTGGCGACCGGGATCCTAGGCCCTCAAGCTTACCGAAAGCCTAAACGGGCTCGCCGCCCGGCGCCGCCCGGGCTTCGCCGTGGAAGGGTTTTGGTAATCTTGCCGGTGTATTCAGGATTCCCCTTCCCAGGCGACTTGGCCGAGGGAGCAAACGGTGGCGGAGCGATGAGCGAGAACGAACTGACCGTGATCGGCGATTGGCCGGAGCTCTCCGGGCAGGTACTGGACCAAGTTCTTTGCCAGGAGTTCTGGTGCGAAGGCAAGCTTGAGGAGCCGGCCTACGCGGTCGGCCTCGTGGTCGCCGGCGAGGCCTATCGCCTGAGGTTGAACGCCGGGACCATCTTCCTGCGCAAGGGCGAGCGCCTCGACGCGCTGCCCAACCAGCCCGACGGCATGATCCAGTACAAGGTCGTCGACCTCAGCGAGAACGAGGGCCTCGGCGGCGCGACCATCACCGGCTTCGAGAAGCGCGCCCTGCCCAGCGGCACCGAGGTTGCGATCACCTTCGACGACGGCCGACGGCTCGCCTTCGTCAACCAGGACGAAGTCACCTCCTACCAGCTCTCCTGAGGCCCGGATCTAGAACCCGCCGGTCTCCAGCAGGACCGCGCCGGCCGCGACCACCGCGGCGGCGGCGATTCGCTTGCGGCCGAAGGGCTCGCGCAGCAGGCGCGTGCCGATGAGCGCGGCGATCACCACCGAGGTCTCGCGCAGCGCCACGACGTG
This sequence comes from Kiloniellales bacterium, assembly GCA_030066685.1. NCBI lineage: Bacteria > Pseudomonadati > Pseudomonadota > Alphaproteobacteria > Rhodospirillales > Kiloniellales bacterium. The sequence continues at coordinate 203,813 of JASJBF010000010.1, forward strand.
CGCCATGGGCGCCACGCTCATCGCCCAGATGACGATGCCGTAGGCCAGGCCGGACAGCAGGCTGCCGATGGCTCCGGCCTTGAGGTGCGGCTTGAAGGCCGCGACCACCCGCCCGCGCCGGCGCCACACAGCGAAGGCGGTCAGCGGCACCGCCTCCAGCGCGAAGAGCCAGAGAATATAGGACAGGGCGTGGCCGGACTCGCGCACCCCCAGGCCGTCGACCAGGCTGTAGCTGGCGATGGTCGCTCCGGTGAGGAGCGCGAAGCCGATGGCCTTGGCCTCGCGGCCGTCGCCCTGCCCGCTGGCCCGCCGCAACTGCGCCGGCAGGCCGGTCAGCGAGACGATGCCCAGCGAGACCGTGAAGACCCCCAGAAGCTCGGCCGCGCTCAGCGCCTCTCCAGCCAGGACCCAGGCGCCCAGGGCGACCAGCGCCGGCGCCGAGCCGCGGGCGATGGGATAGACCTGCGACAGGTCGCCGTGGCGATAGGCGCCGATCACCCCGGCGTAGTAGAGGAAGTGGATCGCTGCCGAGAGCCCGAGGTAGGGCCAGCTCGCCGGCGCCGGCAGCGGCAGGAAGAACAGCAGCGGCATGGCCAGGTAGCCGTGGACGCAGATCACGAGGGTCTGCATGACCAGCTTGTCCTCGCCCGCCTTGACCAGGGCGTTCCAGCTGGCGTGCAGCACCGCCGCCAGCAGGACCAGCAAGAGGACTCCTGCTTCCATCACCATCAAGAGGCGCTTTCTCGAAACCGGGCGGCGCAGCGCGCCCGTCTCAAATCGGTAACCAAAGGCCCGCGGATTAGAGCGGCTTGCCGGGGCCGCGTCCACCGCCACGCGCGCTGGGTTGTCCTGCTTCCGCTGCAGACCTGCCGTCCCGGCCTGCAGCAGCCGTAGAGGGAATCGAAAGCTCTCTCTGGCAGGCTGCCGGGTTCTTCGTCGCCTTGGCGGACCGGCGGCGGCGGATACTGGAGGGCGAAGGACATGTCGGTAATGGATGGGCTGTCGGGCCGTGGCGGCGCCGAGGCGCCGGCGGCGGACTCACCCTTCGATGCCTTCTGGCAATGGTTCCGGTCGGCGGAGGCGCGCCTGCGTGAAGCCCACGGCGGCGGAACGGCCAAGCTCGAAGCCGCGGTCAACGAGATCGGCGACCGCCTGCGCCGGGTCCATCCCGAGCTCTGCTTCGAATACGGCCAGGCCGACGACGGGGTCTACGAGCTGATCCTCTCGGCCGGCGGCATCCGCAGCCTCTTCCCCGCCGTCGCCGCCCTCAGGCAGGCCGCGCCCGAGGTGCCGGGCTGGCGGATCGTCGCCTTCCGGCCGCGCAAGGCTGCCTGCGCCCGGGTCCAGCTCGGCGAGGCCGTGCTCGAGCCCGAGGGCCTCTGGTACCGCCTCATGCCGGACACCGACCACGCCGACCTCGACCTCTTCGTCGCCGGCCTGACACCGGAGACCCTGGAAGGCCTCGGTGGCGCCGCCTTCCTGATGCTCGACGCGGCGCTCGGCGAATACGACGTCGCCACCCGAATCGGCGCCATCGACTTCGACGCCCTGCCCGAAGACCCGGCCGGCCTCGACCTCAAGCCAATCGGGGCCCTCCGCGCCGACTTCGACGCCCTCTTCCCGCAGACCAAGCAGTAGCTCGCACTGCCGGATCTCGCCGGCCCGCGGCGGTCCTGCTAGGGTCTGGCGATCGGACCTTGACGGTGAGCGGCCGAGACAGATGAACGTCCTCCGCGCCATCCATCCCTACAAGCACGAAGGCCTCTGGGTCTTCGACGACGAGGCGGTCGGGCTCGACAAGGAGCCCTTCGTCTCCGGCGCCGACGAGGTCATCGACGCCATGGTCGCCGGCATTCCCGAGGCTGCGGCCGGTTTCACGCTGATCTTCTCGGACCGGCCCTTCCCGGGCCACCAGGCGGTCTTCGAGCGCCGCCGCGAGGAGTTCGGCGGCTGGTGGTACCACAGCGCCGCCCTCGACAAGGAAGGCTGGCTCTGCCCGGCCCTCTTCAAGTACTTCGAGGCCGCCCCGGAAAAGCTCTACGCCCAGTTCAAGGCGAAGGCGGGTTAATCGTCTCAGCCCTCCAGCCCTACCAGCGCCCGGGCGAAATCGCGGGCGTCGAAGGGGCGGAGGTCGTCGATGCCTTCGCCGACGCCGACCGCGTGGACCGGCAGGCCGAAGCGCTCGGCCAGGGCGACCAGGACGCCGCCGCGCGCCGAGCCGTCGAGCTTGGTGACCACCAGGCCTGAGATCTCGGCCAGCTCCTTGAAGGTCTCGACCTGGGCGTGGGCGTTCTGGCCGGTGGTGGCGTCCAGGACCAGAAGGCAGTCGTGGGGCGCGGTGGGGTCGAGCTTGCGGATCACCCGCACCACCTTCTCCAGCTCGGCCATCAGCTCACTGCGGTTGTGCAGGCGCCCGGCGGTGTCGATCAGCAGCAGGTCGTCGCCCTCGCGCCGGGCGGTCTCCAGGGCCTCGTAGGCCAGGCCGGCGGCGTCGGCCCCGGGGGCCTTGGCGACCACCGGGCAGTCGGTCCGCTCGCCCCAGATCTTGAGCTGCTCGATGGCCGCGGCGCGGAAGGTGTCGCCGGCGGCCAGGCGGACCTTCTTGCCCTCGCCCCGCCACTGGGCGGCCAGCTTGCCGATGGTCGTGGTCTTGCCGCTGCCGTTGACCCCGGTGACCAGCACCACGTGGGGCCGGTGGGCCGGGTCGGGGCGGAGCGGCTTGGCGACCGGCGCCAGCACGCCGGCGATGTCCTCGGCCAGGGCGCCGCGCACCTCCTCGGGCGCGACCTCCTTGTCGAAGCGGGTCTTGGCCAGGTTGGCGGTCAGGCGCGCCGCGGTCGTGACGCCGAGGTCGCTGGTGATCAGCAGCTCCTCCAGCGCCTCCAGGGCGTCGTCGTCGAGCTTGCGCTTGGTGAAGATGCCCGCGATGCCGTCGCCCAACTTGCCGGAGGAGCGGCTGAGCCCGGCGCGCAGGCGGCTGAGCCAGCCACCCTTTTTCTCCGTCGTCGTCTCGCTCACGCGCCGGCGCCGACCAGCCGGCCGTCCTCCACCGCGGTGAGGCGCAGGGTCTGGATCTCGCCGGGCGTACCGCCCTCCAGGGCGACCGGCGCGAAGTGTTCGCTGCGGCCGAAACCCAGCTTCTCGACCAGGACCTTCGCCGTCGTGCCGACCGTCATTTCCAGAAAGCGCGCGACCGCCTGCTCCCCCGCGGCGCGCAGCCGGGCGGCGCGCTCCTTGCGCAGCGGCTTGGCGACCGCCGGCATGCGCGCCGCCGGCGTCCCGGGGCGCTCCGAATAGGGGAAAACGTGCAAGTAGGTCAGGCCGCTCTCCGCGACGATGTCCAGGGTGTTTTGGAACATCGCCTCGGTCTCGGTCGGAAAACCGGCGATGATGTCGGCGCCGAAGACCACATCGGACCGCGCGGCCCTGGCCCGGCGGCAGGTCTCGATGACGTCGGCGCGCAGGTGGCGCCGCTTCATGCGCTTCAGGATCAGGTCGTCGCCCGACTGCAGGGAGAGGTGCAGGTGCGGCATGAAGCGCGGCTCCTCGGCCAGCAGGCGGAAGACCTCGTCGTCCAGCTCGACCGGGTCGACCGACGACAGGCGCAGGCGCGGCAGCTCCGGCACCTGGGCGAGCAGGCGGCGGACGGTCCGGCCCAGGCTGGGCCGGCCCGGCAGGTCCTTGCCGTAGTCGGTGACGTCGACCCCGGTCAGCACGACCTCGGCAACCCCGGCCTCGGCCAGGGCGCGGACCTGGGTCACGATCTCGCCCAGGGGGACCGAGCGGCTGGGGCCGCGGCCGAAGGGGATGATGCAGAAGGTGCAGCGATGGTCGCAGCCCTGCTGGACCTGGATGAAGGCCCGGGTCCTCGCCTCGAAGCCCTGGATCAGATGGGCCGCGGTCTCCCGCGCTTCCATGATGTCGTTGACCCGAACGCGGGCGGTATCGCCGGGCCGGAAGCTCTCGGCCCGCAGCTTCTCCTCGTTGCCCAGCACCTGGTCGACCTCGGCCATGGCGGCATAGGCCGCGGGGTCGATCTGCGCAGCGCAGCCGGTGACGATGATCCGGGCCTCGGGCCGTTGGCGCCGCGCCTTGCGGATCGCCTGGCGGCACTGCCGCTCGGCCTCCGCCGTCACCGCGCAGGTGTTGACGATCACCGCGTCGCCCAGCTCCGCCGCCCGGGCATGCCCCCGCATCACCTCGGACTCGTAGGCGTTCAGCCGGCAGCCGAAGGTCAGGATCTCGGTGTCCTGGCGGCGGGCAGTGGTCTTGGTCACGGCGGTCGTCATCTGCGGGTTATAAGGTGGCAATATCCGGCTGTCCACAAGGGCTGCCGGACTGGGAAGCGGGCTAGCGGACGGGTCGGGCGCGAGCGTGAGTCTGGCAGATCTCCAGCTCTTGGAATGGATGCTTTTCAGCGATCGACAGGCCCGTGCCTTCTGTGAGGCGATCGAGGCCAAGCTTCCGCTGCCCGTTACCTTCAAAGGTCTGCGATACAACCGCTATGCGCAGCGAAGGCTCCGGTTGGCCTGCTTCGAGTATGACGGCGCGGCCTTTTCGCTTCTGCCTGGCGGCGAGCTTCGCCTCGGTTTCGATCCCGATCACTTCACGCCGACTGCCGCGCAGGCGGAGTCCTATCTGGACTCGGCGGTGGAGCAGAAGATCGAAATGGATCTGCGCCGCTACCTCCGGAGCGTCACGACATCGCCGCGCCGGGTCACCCTGGCCCCCCTTCTGGTGGAGACCAGGCCCGGTGAGATCGGTCTCGAGCCGATCAGCCCGGATCGACCGGAAGTGCGTCCTCTGTTCGATCATTTTCCGGACGGCAACGGAGAGTTGCACGCCGATGACGTCGTTCTCCGGATCGAACGAAGAAAGGATGGGTCGATCTCGACTTGGCGCGTCGTCCTCCCACCTCACCGCCAGATTGTCTCCGACCTGGAAGCGCAGGGCTGCAGGCTGCTGACCTCAGACGAGTGGGAGTATGCCTGCGGCGCCGGCGCGAAGACCCTGTTCCGCTGGGGCGATTTCTTTCCCTGTGATCGCTATCCGACCGACAACACGCCGGCGGAACGGAGGCGGGCGACCATCTGGGCGCTGTCCGGCGGTACCGTCCCATTCAAGCCCGATGTGCCGGACTGGACTCTCCATATCGTTCCGAACCTTTTTGGTCTGGAGATTGCCCAGACCCCCTACGCCTGGGAGGCGGTCGCCGAAGAACAACTGGTCAGAGGTGGCGACGGCGGCGTCAACATCTGTGGGGGCGTGGGCTTCTTCATGGGTTGGCTGCCTCTGGCGAGCGCCTACTGCGACCCGAGAATCAAGGATTGGATCAAAGAGGGAATCCGTCCGAACTACCTCCGCCGGGTCATCCCTCTGGACCTTTAAACGAGGCGGGGTGATCTGCTAAGGCCCCAGCAGCTCTGCACCCAAGGTGCCGCTGAAGGCGGTGGTCGTCGGGCCGGTCATGAGGACGTGTCCGTCCTCGCGCCAGTCGATCTCCAGCTCGCCGCCGTCCAGCACCACGGCGGCGCGGCGTCCGGTCAGGCCGCGGCGGGCGGCGGCCACGACGGCGGCGCAGGCGCCGCTGCCGCAGGCCCGGGTGATGCCGACGCCGCGCTCCCAGACCCGGAAGCGCAGGCGCTCGGGGCCCAGCACCTGGGCGACGCCGATGTTGGCGCGCTCGGGGAAGAGCGGGTCGCGCTCCAGCTGCGGGCCGAGGGTCGAAAGGTCGACCGCCTCGGCGTCTTCGACGAAGAAGGTCGCGTGCGGGTTGCCGAGGCTGGTCGCGACCGGATCGTGGAGCGGCCCCAGGGCCAGGCCCAGGTGCAGGGTGTCGCGGGCCTCGGCCAGGGGGATCTCGGCCCAGGCCGTGCGCGCCGGGCCCATGTCGACGGCGACCCGATCGCCGCTCGCCGCCGTCGCCTGCAATATGCCGGCAACGGTCTCGATCGCGATCTCCTCGCGGCCGGTCTCGGCCATGACCAGGCGGGCGATGCAGCGCGTGCCGTTGCCGCAGGCCTCGGCCTCGCCGCCGTCGGCGTTGCGGATCCGCAGGAAGACCTCAGCCCGTCCGTTGGCCGGCGGTTCCAGGATCAGGAACTGGTCGCAGCCGACCCCGAGGCGCCGGTCGGAAATCCGCCGCCAGGCCTCGGTCGGCAGGTCGATGGGCGCAGTTCGCCCGTCGAGCACCACGAAGTCGTTGCCCAGGCCGTGCATCTTGATGAAAGCCAGCTCCGCCATGCCCGGGTTATAGGGTCCCGGCGGCCGGCGAGTCCACAGGCTTGCCGCGTCAGCGTGATGCCGCGCCTGCCCCGGACACCAGGGTTTGCGCCCTTCGCTCCGAAAGGTCAGCGAGCAAGTGTGAGCCCTTGTTGAAGCATGTCTAGCAGTTCGTCCGGCAACTCTGGATACAGGAAGTAGCGATACACCGGATCTGGTCCACTGATCTCCTCGACATGTCGGCCTTCCGGATCGAGGATCATCGAGCGCGGAACGTAGGTACCGTCAATAGCGCAGCGGCCGCTTATGCTCGGCTCAAATTCGCTGTCCACGATAATGAAGACCAGCCGCTGGGCCATCTCCTCCACCTGCTCGTCGAAAAACTGGGATCGATAGACCCTGCAGACGGGGCACCAGGTCGCGTGAACCAAGAGGAATATGGGTTTCCCGCTTCGGCGGGCTTCCTGCAGACCGTCCTAAAAGGTCTGCCAAGCAATGCCCTCGTCGTTGAAGCCGCTCGGTGTCGGCGGTGTATCAGCGTCAGCGGCGGACGGAGCTGTCAAAAGACCGGCGAGAACCACGAGCAGACGTGAAACCATGCTTGGCCACCAGATCGGATCTGTTTTCCCTCAGCGCGACTGCACTCCATCGTGATCGGGCTGAGCGCTCTTCGCAAGCGCCCGACAACCGCGCTTGGTTGCGCTTCAGTGGTCGGTGAAATCTCCCTGGCTGGAGACGTCAGGACCGAACGCGCGGGCCTGCTTGACCTGCGCGCACCGCCTGCCTAAGTTTCTGCCAACCAAGCGCCAGGGATCAAACCCAGGCGACCCCGCTTCCGGGGCGCTCCGCCAGTCCGCGAGTTTCGCGCACTGGCGCTAAGGGTGTTTGGGCTGACCGTTGCACCGAAGAACTGGGACCGGAAGATGTTCGACAGTCTGCAAGACCGCCTGGGCAAGGTTTTTCAGGGCCTAACCCGCCGCGCCTCGCTCTCCGAGAGCGACGTCACGGCGGCGCTGCGCGAGGTCCGCGTCGCGCTGCTCGAGGCCGACGTCGCCCTGCCGGTGGTCAAGGACTTCGTCGAGCGGGTCAAGGAACAGGCGGTCGGCCAGGAGGTCCTGCGCTCGGTCACGCCGGGCCAGATGGTCGTCAAGATCGTCAACGACCAGCTGGTCGAGATGCTCGGCAAGGAGGCGGAGCCGGTCAACCTGGCGGCGACCCCGCCGGTGCCGATCCTGCTGGTCGGCCTGCAGGGCTCGGGCAAGACCACCAGCTGCGCCAAGATCGCGCTGCGCCTCAGGGACCGGGAAAAGAAGAAGGTCCTGATGGCCTCGCTGGACGTCCGCCGCCCGGCGGCGCAGGAGCAGCTCAAGGTCCTGGGCGAGCAGGCCGCCATCGCAACCCTGCCGATCGTGCCGGGCGAGCCGCCGGTCGCCATCGCCAGGCGGGCGCTGCAGAGCGGCGCGCTCGAAGGCTACGACGTGGTCCTGCTCGACACCGCCGGCCGCCTGGCGATCGACGAGGAGCTCATGGCGGAGGTCGCGGCGGTGCGCGACGCCGCCAAGCCGGCCGAGACCCTGCTGGTCGCCGACGCCATGACCGGCCAGGACGCGGTCACCGTGGCCGAGAACTTCCACGCCAAGGTCGGCCTGACCGGCATCGTCCTGACCCGGGTCGACGGCGACGCCCGCGGCGGCGCGGCGCTCTCCATGCGCGCGGTCACCGGCTGCGCGATCAAGCTCCTGGGCACGGGCGAGAAGCTCGACGCCCTGGAGGCCTTCCACCCGGACCGCATCGCCGGGCGCATCCTCGGCATGGGCGACGTGGTCTCGCTGGTCGAGAAGGCCGCCGAGACCATCGAACAGGAAGACGCCGAGAAGCTGCTCAAGAAGATCGAGAAGGGCCGCTTTGACATGAACGACATGGCCCAGCAGATCCGCCAGATGACCAAGATGGGCGGGCTGCAGCAGATGCTCTCCATGCTGCCGGGCATCCCCAACGTCCAGGACCAGCTGAAGAAGGCCAACGTCGACGAGAAGATGCTGACCCGCCAGCTGGCGATGATTGACTCCATGACCGCGGAGGAGCGGCGCCGGCCGGAGATCATCAAGGCCTCGCGCCGCCAGCGCATCGCCCGTGGCTCGGGGACCACGGTGCAGGACGTCAACAAGCTGCTGAAGCAGCACCTCCAGGCCTCGAAGATGATGAAGAAGGTCAAGAAGCTCGGCAAGAAAGGCCTCGCCCGCGGCGGCATGCAGGGCATGCTGCCGCCCGGCATGGGCGGCCCCGGGGGCGGTCCCGGCGGCTTTCCGCGCTAGGGAAACGAAACGATGCTGAGCCACGTCACCTTCGGGACCAACGACATCGCCCGCGCCGGCGCCTTCTACAACGAGGTGCTGGGCCTGCTCGGCATCGTCCGCCAGGCCTCCTACAAGGCGGCGCTGGGCTACGCGCGCAGGCGCGACGGCGCGCCCTGGATCTGGCTGATGCGGCCCTTCGACCGGCTGCCGGCGACCTGGGGCAACGGCAGCCACCTGGCGCTGATGGCCGAGAGCCGCGAGCAGGTCGACCTCTTCCACGCCGCAGCCCTGGCCAAGGGCGGTAAGGACGAAGGCGCGCCGGGCCTGCGCGAGCACTACGCGCCGGACTACTACGCCGCCTACGTCCGCGATCCGGACGGCAACAAGCTGCAGGCCGTCAACTACGGCGAGGGCCGGGTCATGGCCAAGGGCCAGGGCGCGATCTCCCACGTCACCCTGGGCAGCAACGACCTCGATCGGGCGCGCGCCTTCTACGACGCCCTGCTCGCGACCCTGGGCATCGAGAAACTCTACGACGAGCCCGAGGGCAGCGCCTACTGCCGGCCGGAGACCCAGAAGCCGGCCTTCTCGATCCGCCGGCCCTTCGACGGCCGGCCGGCGACCTGGGGCAACGGCACCCACGTGGCCTTCCTGGCGAGGAGCCGGGCCCTGGTCGACGGCTTCCACGCCACGGCGCTCAAGCTGGGCGGTGCCGACGAGGGCGCGCCCGGCCCCCGCCCCCACTACGGCCCGAGCTATTACGGCGCCTACGTCCGCGACCTGGACGGCAACAAGCTGCAGGCCGTCTGCTACGCGCCGGATTGACCCTTCACCGATCATCGACGAACACGAGACCCGAGAAAGGAAGACCTGGAAATGTCCCTCAAGATCCGTCTGTCCCGCGGCGGCGCCAAGAAGCGGCCCTTCTACCGCATCGTCGTCACCGACTCCCGCAACCCCCGCGACGGCCGCTTCATCGAGCGGCTGGGCCACTACAACCCCATGGTCGCCAAGGACAATCCGGAGCGCGTCCGCCTGGACGAGGACAAGATCAAGGAATGGCTGTCCAAGGGCGCCAAGCCCAGCGACCGGGTCGCCCGCTTCCTGGGCGAGGCCAACATCATCGAGCTGCCCAAGCGGCGCGAGCAGACCAAGAAGAGCCAGCCCAAGGCCAAGGCGCAGGAGCGCCTGAAGGCGGCCCAGGAGGCGGCGGAAGCGGCCGCCGCGGAGGCCGAGGCTCCAGCTGAGCCGGCGGAAGAGGTCCCCGCCGAGGCGCCCGCGGCCGAAGGCGGCGAGGAGGCCAAGGCCGAAGCCTGAGACACGAAGCAGTCCAAAATGGCTGGCATCGTAGGTCCCCCCACCCTTCCCCTCCCCCACAAGGGGGGAGGGAACGCGGATGCGGGCGTCGTTGTCCCGCCGATCAAGCTATATGTGGCCTATGTCTCGGAGTGGCGAGCCTGATTTCCCTCCCCCCTTGTGGGGGAGGGTCAGGGAGGGGGGCACGCGAAGCGTTCTTCTCCCCCTGCGCAGGCCATCGTGACCGGCGATCCAAAATCGGGCCGGGTCTGCCTCGGGGTGATCGCCGGGGCGCATGGGGTGCGCGGCCTGGTGAAGATCAAGAGCTTCACCGAGGCGCCGGAGGACGTCGCGGCCTATGGCCCGCTGTCCGACGAGACCGGGAAGAGGCGCTTCGTGGTCAAGGTCAAGGGCCGGGTCAAGGGCCTGGTCCTGGCCGAGCTCGAGGGGGTCCAGGACCGTGAGCAAGCCCAGGCCCTTCACGGCTTGCAGCTCTACGTCGCGCGCGCCGCCCTGCCCCGGCTCGAGGAGGCGGAGACCTTCTACCAGACCGACCTGATCGGCCTGGCGGCGGAGGACCCGCAGGGCCGTCCGCTGGGCGAGGTGGTCGCGGTGCCGAACTTCGGCGCCGGCGACCTGCTCGAGGTCCTGGATCCGGAGCGGGTTTCGCAGTTCTACCCTTTCACACGTGACGTCGTCCCCGAGGTCGACCTCGCCGCCGGCCGGGTGGTGATCCGGCCGCCGGCGGAGATCACCGTGCCGCCCGAGCCGGACCGGGAAGCGGACGAAGGCGGCTGAGGCGGCGCAAGGCAGCGTCGCGGTCACGAAGAATAGGCCCCCGCCGCCGGGAGGCAGCGGCAGGGGCCCGCGCCGGCGCGCTCCGAGGGGGTCAGTGCTGCGCCGGCAGCTCGATCGGGCTCTGGCCCTTCGCGTGCGGGATCGCCGCGCTCCCCGTGTTTCCGGCAAGCGAGGCCATGGCCAGGAAGGCCAGGGCGCAGGCGGCGAAGATCCGAACTCCGGTGCTGGCGATGGCGGTCTGCATGGGGCGGCTCCCTCGTTTCTCGCAATGGCGTTGCTTTCGTCTTGAGCCTGACATGGCCGCGCTTCACCGCGCCCGAAGTGACGGCGATCACGCCTCACGGGCCGGTGATGCGGCGTGATCGGCGCCATGGCGCCCGGCGTCACCGCCACAACACGGACAGAAAAATGCCCAGCTTCTGCCCCGCTTCATCCGAAAGCGGGGCACAAAGCCACGCCACAAACATCCCTTCGTCGTTTTTTCGGGAGGGAACCATGCAGCGCCGAAGCTTTCTGTCCTGCGCCGCCGCGGCCTGTGCCGCGCTGGCCTTCAGCCAGGCCGAGCCCGTCGCGGCCGCCAGCGGCATGACGAAGGGCGAAGGGGCCCACCGCCTCTCCGGCCCCTTCACCCACGACAACCTGGCGATCTACCTGGTGCATGGCGCGCCGGGCGGCGGTCCGGTGCCTCTGACCCTGCAGGAGGCGCTCGAGAAGGGCAGCTTCAAAGTCTACGAGACCAGCGACGTCAACGAGCTGGCCGTGCAGAACCTCGGCGCGGACCCGGTCTTCGTCCAGTCCGGCGACATCGTGAAGGGCGGGCGCCAGGACCGCGTCCTGACCGTCAGCCTGGTCCTGCCGCCGAAGTCCGATCGGGTCTCGATCGGCGCCTTCTGCGTCGAGCAAGGCCGCTGGCGCGCCCGCGGCCAGGAGCGGGCCGACAGCTTCTCCAGCGCCGCCGAGGCCCTGCCCTCGCGCGCGGCCAAGCTCGCGATCAAGTCGCCCAAGCCGATGGCCGGCGGCCGGGCCGAAGACATCGGCAGCCGCCAGCACGAGGTCTGGCGGGGCGTGGCGGAGATGCAGGACAAGTTCGGCAAGAGCCTCGGCACCAGCGTCGCCGCCCAGGAGTCGCCGAGCAGCCTGCAGCTCGCGCTGGAGCACGAGCGGCTGCAGGAATCCCGTGCCGCCTACTACCAGGCGCTGCACCGCGTCGCAACGCGGGAACCGGACATCGTCGGCTACGTCTTCGCGATCAACGGCAAGGTGAACAGTGCCGACGTCTATCCCTCGAACGGCCTTTTCCTCAAGATGTGGCCCAAGCTGCTCAAGGCCAGCGCGGCGGAGGCCATCGCCGAGCGCGACGGGAATCCGGGCACGACGGCGCCTTCGATCCCGGCGGTCGCGGCCTTCCTCGAGCGCGCCGAGGGTGGCCGGGCGCGCCGCGACACGCTGTCCCGCCACGCCGAGTTGGAGACCCGCGAGGCGGACGAGGCCTTCTTCTTCGAGAGCCGGGCGGCGGGCGGCGGCTGGGTGCATCGCAACTACCTCGCCAAGTAGCGCGCCGGACCGGCCAAGGGAGTCGACCCCGAAGAGAGAACGGGGGCGGCCGGCGGGCGGCGGGGTGGGAAGAGGGGGGCTCCGCCGCCCGCGCTGGCGACCCGGTCTCGGCCAGGTCGCACTGGCGCCGCGCCGCCGCGCCGGGCAAAGTGGCGCCATGCGCGTCTATCTTGCCGGACCCGAGGTCTTTCTGCCCGATTCCGAGGCGATCGGCGCCCGCAAGATCGAGATCTGCCGGCGCCGCGGGTTGACCGGAGTCTATCCCGGCGACACCAACCTGGATCTCTCGGGCCTGGCGCCGCGCGCCGCGGGGCAGCGGATCTATGCCTGCAACCGCGACCTGATGAAGGGCTGCGATGCCGTCATTGCCAACATGACGCCCTTCCGCGGCCCCAGCATGGACGTCGGCACCGCCTTCGAGCTCGGCTATCTGGCGGCCCTTGGCCGGCCGGTGCTGGGCTACAGCAACTCGGCCCGGAGCTTTCCGCAGCGGATCCTCGCCTATTTCGGCCTCGACCCGGCCCCGGGCGACGGCGGTCCCCCGGCACGCGACCCCCTGGGCCTGGCGATCGAGAACTTCGGCATGACCGACAACCTGATGCTGGACGGCGCGATCCTGGACGCCGGCTTCGAGGTCGTAACCCGGCAGGTCGAGGATCCCGAGCGGCTCTACCGGGACCTGACCGGCTTCGAGGCCTGCGTCGAGGCCCTGGCGGCGCGCGGCCCGGCCCGGCCCGGGGACGGCCGCTGAGACCGGACAAGGCCCGGACAGGGATCGGTAGAGTCCCCGATTTCTACCGAGGCCCGCTCTGCGGCAGACTGGGCGCCGGACCGGCCTTGGCGAGGATCCTGAGATGCCCAAGCACCTGACGGTTGGTCAGCTCATCCAGTACCGCCGCGACGGCGCGACCTTTCCGCTGTCCGTGCTCTCGGCCGAGGAGGCGGCGGCCCACCGCGCGCGGCTCGAGGCGGCCGAAGCGGTGCGCGGCCCCCTCCACTACACCGTGAAGCCCTACCTCATCTTCGGCCCGGCCGATGCGCTGGCCCGGCACCCGGCCCTGCTCGACGCGGTGGAGGACGTCCTGGGGCCGGACATCCTGCTCTGGGACTCCGCCTATGTGATCAAGGAGGCAGACGACCGTCGCCACGTCGCCTGGCATCAGGACCTGACCTACTGGGGCCTGGACTCCGACGAGGTGGTGACCGCCTGGGTTGCCCTCACTCCGGCCAATTCGGAGAACGGAGGCATGCGCTATCTGCCGGGTTCGCACCGCGAGGGACGCCTGGCCCATGTTGACACCTATGCCGACGACAGTCTGCTGCATCGCGGTCAGGATGCCTCGGCCCACGTCGACCCGGCGGAGGTCGCGGCCGACATCGTGCTGCGGCCCGGCGAGGCCTCGCTTCACCACGGCTGGACGCTCCACGCCTCCGGCCCCAATCCCTCGAGCGACCGGCGCATCGGCCTGACCCTCCAGTATGTGACCCCCAGGGTCCGCCAGACCCTGACCGACGAGGAGACAGCGACCCTGGTTCGCGGTCGTGATTCCTTCGGCCACTTCCGCCCGGAGCCGGCATTCGCCGGCGACTTCGCCCCGGCGGCCCTGGCCTTCCAGGCCCAAGCCGAGCGCCTGAAGAAGTGGGTCTACGACCAGGCGTGAAAGGCGCCGGAGTGCTGCGTTCCGGGGCTGGACAAAGGCCCCAAAAGGCGCCATAAAGCGCCGCTTTGACCGACGGGAGTGGCTATGTGCGCGGCGGTCGCAGCCCCTAGGGCACAGGGGAGCGATCCCTGGACGGCGCGGGTCTTGACCATCTTTCCGGAGATGTTCCCCGGGGCGCTGGGCGCCAGCCTCGCCGGCAAGGCGCTGGAAAAGGGTTTGTGGCGCCTGCAGGTCCTGGACATCCGGGACGTCGCGCGCGATAAACACCGCTCCGTGGACGATGCGCCCTTCGGCGGCGGGCCGGGCATGGTACTGCGCCCGGACGTCGTGGACGCGGCGCTGGCCACCGTGGAGACGGCGCCCGGCCCGGTCATCTACCTCTCGGCCCGGGGCCGCCTGCTGGATCAGGCGCGGGTTCGGGAACTGGCGGCGGCGCCGGGACTGACCCTGCTCTGCGGCCGCTACGAAGGGGTCGATCAGCGGGTCCTGGACGCCCGCCGCGTTGAAGAGCTGAGCATCGGCGACTATGTGCTCTCCGGCGGCGAAGCGGCGGCCACGGTGGTGATCGACGCGGTGCTGCGGCTGCTGCCCGGGGTCATGGGCAACGAAGCCAGCAGCGGCGAGGAGAGTTTCGAACGGGGACTTCTGGAGTATCCCCATTACACGCGGCCCGCCGACTGGCAGGGCCGCAAGGTACCGGAGGTGCTGCTCTCCGGCCACCACGCCGAGATCGACCGCTGGCGACGGGCGCAGGCGGAGACGACGACCAAACAGCGGCGGCCCGATCTCTGGGCCCGCTATTGCAAGGACGCGAAGGGACGAGAGCCATGAACACCATCCAAAAGATCGAAAAGGACCAGATCGATCGGCTCAGCGCCGAGAAGCAGATCCCCGACTTCGCGCCCGGCGACACGATCCGCGTCGACGTCAAGGTGGTCGAGGGCACGCGCGAGCGGATCCAGGCCTTCGAGGGCGTCTGCATCGGCCGCAAGAGTCGCGGCATCAACTCCTCCTTCACGGTCCGCAAGATTTCCTACGGCGAAGGCGTCGAGCGCGTCTTTCCGCTGTTCTCGCCGCGCATCGCCGGGATCTCGGTGGTCCGCCGCGGCGACGTCCGCCGGGCCAAGCTCTATTACCTGCGCGGACGGCGCGGCAAGTCGGCGCGCATCGCCGAGAAGACCACCGGCCTGGCCGGCAAGCTGACCGCCGCCGAGCGCGAGGCCGCCGCCGAGGCCAAGTCCCAGGCCCAGCAGGCCGCCAAGGCCAAGGCCGCCGCCAAGGAGGCCGAGGCCCAGGCCAAGACGGTGGAGGCCAAGGTCCCGGCGGAGTAGGCCGCGACGGTTCCAGGGAGCCAAGGCTCCCAACGGTATTGCGGCCCCGCCGCGTCACAGACAGCAATCACCGGGGCGGCGCCGTCTTCCGCCAGGCGCAGCGGGCCCCTGGGAGGACGGAACCGATGGCTCAGCCGCGCACCCTCTTCGACAAGATCTGGGACAGTCACGTCGTCGACCGCCAGGACGACGGCACCTGTCTGATCTACATCGACCGGCACCTGGTCCACGAGGTCACCAGCCCGCAGGCCTTCGAGGGCCTGCGCCTCGCGGGCCGCAAGGTACACCGGCCGGAAGCGACCCTCGCCGTACCCGACCACAACGTGCCGACCAGCGACCGCTCCAAGGGCATCGACGACGAGGAGAGCCGGATCCAGGTCGAGACCCTGGAGAAGAACTGCGCCGAGTTCGGCGTGCCCTTCATCGAGATGGACGACGTCCGCCAGGGCATCGTTCACATCATCGGCCCCGAGCAGGGCTTCACCCTGCCCGGCATGACCATCGTCTGCGGCGACTCCCACACCTCGACCCACGGCGCCTTCGGCTCGCTCGCCTTCGGCATCGGCACCTCGGAGGTCGAGCACGTCCTGGCGACCCAGACCCTGATCCAGAAGCCGGCCAAGAACATGCGTATCACCGTCGACGGCGCGCTGCCCCTCGGCGTCACCGGCAAGGACCTGGCCCTGGCCATCATCGGCAGGATCGGTACCGCCGGCGGGACCGGCCACGTCATCGAATACGCGGGCGAGGCGGTCCGGGCGCTCTCCATGGAGGGCCGCATGACCCTCTGCAACATGTCGATCGAGGGCGGCGCGCGCGCCGGCCTGATCGCGCCCGACGAGACCACCTTCGACTACCTCAAGGGCCGGCCCCTGGCGCCCAAGGCCGGGCAGTGGGAGGCGGCGGTGACCCACTGGCGCAGCCTGCCCTCCGATCCGGGGGCCGCCTACGACAGCGAGGTCGCCCTGGCCGCCGCCGAGATCGAGCCCCAGGTCACCTGGGGCACCAGCCCCGAGGACGTGCTGCCGATCTCCGGCGCCGTGCCTGGCCCGGCCGAGGCGACCAGCCCCGAGAAGGCCCAGGCGATCCGCCGCTCGCTGAACTACATGGGCCTGACCGCGGGGACGCGGCTCGCCGACATCACCGTCGACAAGGTCTTCATCGGCTCCTGCACCAACGGCCGGATCGAGGACCTGCGCGCCGTCGCCAAGGTCGCCGAAGGCCGCAAGGTCTCCGACAGCGTGCACGCCATGATCGTGCCCGGCTCCGGCCTGGTGAAGCACCAGGCCGAGGAGGAAGGCCTGGACAAGATCTTCCTCGAGGCCGGCTTCGACTGGCGCGAGCCGGGCTGCTCCATGTGCCTGGCGATGAACGCCGACAAGCTGAAGCCCGGCGAGCGCTGCGCCTCGACCTCCAACCGCAACTTCGAGGGCCGCCAGGGCCCCGGCGGGCGAACCCACCTGATGAGCCCGGCCATGGCGGCGGCGGCGGCGGTGACCGGCCGCCTGACCGACGTCCGCGACCTGGTCGACTGAGGCCACGGGGCGGAGGCGGCCGTGCTCTTCGGTTCCGCGCTTCGCCAGCTTCCCGGGATCGGGCCGCCGATCGCCGCCGCGGCACTGCTTCTCCTGTCTTGCCCGTCCGTCTTGGCCGAGGAGACGCCCGAAGCCAGCTTCGCCGAAGAGCTCCAGCGCGGGCTGGACAGGGCCGCCGAGCGCGCCGCCGGGGACCGGATCGCGGCGGACTTGCGCGCCTTCTACCTGGACCGCGACCTGGCCCCGGTCTGGGTGACCGAAGGCGGCGCCGGTTCGCGGTCCGCGGCGCTGACCGCCCTCCTGGCGGCGGCCGAGGGCGACGGCCTCGATCCGGCCGACTACGACCTGGAGGCGATCCGGACGCTTGAACCGGCGCGCGAGGCCGCGGCGCTGGCCCGGCTCGAGCTCACGCTCAGCCGGGCCTTCCTGCGCTTCCTCTCCGATCTCGGGGGCGGCCGGGCGCCGGACCCGACGCCAACCGGGGCGGCCGATCAGACCGCCGGGCGCGCACGGATCGACGCGGCCGCCCTTCTGGAAGACGCCGCGGACGCCGACGACTTGGCGCAGATCGTCGCCCGGGCCCGGCCGCAGGCTCCGCGCTACGCCGCGCTGACGGAGGCGCTGCTGCGCTATCGCCGAATCGCCGACGAGGGCGGCTGGGACGCCATCCGCCCCGGCCCGCCGCTCCGGCTCGGCAGCATCGCGACCCGGGTTCCCGACCTGCGCCGGCGCCTGACGCTGACCGGCGACCTGCGGCCGTCGGCGCGCGGCGCCTCGGCGCTCTACGACCAGGCGCTGGCCGCCGCAGTGCGGCGGGCCCAGCAGCGTCACGGGCTGAAGCCCGACGGCGTGGTCGGGCCGGAGACGCTGCGGGTGCTCAACGTTCCTGCGGCCGAGCGGGTCCGCCAGCTCGCCCTCAACCTGGAACGTCTGCGCTGGATGCCCGAAGACCTGGGCGAGACCTTCGTCTACCTGAACCTGGCGGGCCCGAGCCTGCGGCTGGTCGAGGCCGGGAAGACCCGCCTCGCGCTGCGCATCGCGGTCGGCCGTCCTTTTCGCGGCACGCCGGTCTTCAGCCAGGCCCTGACCTCGGTGGTCTTCAGCCCGGACTGGACCGTGCCGCCGGGCATCGTCGTGAGCGAGCTCCTGCCGGTCCTGCAAGCCGACCCGGGCTACCTGGCGCGCAACGGCTTCACCGTCTTCAGCGACTGGGGCGAGGAGGCGAAGCCCCTGGACCCGGCCAGCATCGACTGGTCGGCCGTTGACGGCGCCGCCGGGACCTACAAGCTGCGCCAGGCGCCGGGTCCGGAGAACCCGCTCGGCCGGATCAGCTTCGTCTTTCCCAACGACTTCGGCCTCTGCCTCCACGACACCCCGATCAACGGCACCTTCGAGGTCGGGGGGGCCGGCTTCAGCCTAGGCTGCATCCGGGTCGAGGCGCCCGAAGAACTGGCCGCGGCCCTGCTGGCCGAGGCCTCCGGCTGGTCGCCGGAGCGCATCGCCGAGGTCCTGGCCGAGGGCACGCCGACCGCCGTCGGCCTGCCGGACCCGGTCCCGATCCACGTCACCTACTTGACCGCCTGGACGGCGGGCAAGGCCGTCCACTTCCGCGACGATCTCTTCGGCCGCGACGCCGAGCTGGCCCAAGCGCTGCGCGCCGAGCCGTGACGCCCGACCGGCTTCGCTGCGCCGGCTTCGCTGCGCCGAAGGCCCGGGCGCGATGCCGCGCGCGGTCAGGCGCCGAAGCCGCCGTCGATGGTGTGCTGGGCACCGGTGACCATCCCCGCCTCGGGGCCGACCAGATAGGCGACCATGCCGGCGATCTCGCGCGGCTCGGCGTGGCGCTGGATCGCCATGAAGGAGTGCATCATGTCCTTCATCGGGCCGTCGGCCGGGTTCATGTCGGTGTTCACCGGCCCGGGCTGGACGCTGTTCACCGTGATCCCGCGCGGGCCGAGGTCGCGGGCCAGGCCGCGGACCATGCCCTGGACCGCCGACTTGCTCAGCGCGTAGGCCGCGCCGCCGGGGAAGGGCATGCGGTCGCCGTTGACCGAGCCGATGATGACGATGCGCCCGCCGTCCTTCATGCCGCGCGCCGCGTCGACCGCCGCGTGGTAGGGCCCGCGCACGTTGATGTCGATCATGCGGTCGACCGCCGCCGGCTCTAGCTCCAGGGCATCGCCCAGGACTGCGATTCCGGCGTTCACCACCAGGATGTCGAGGGGCCCCTGGCCGGCGATCACCTCGCCCACCGCGCGGGTGTCGGCGCTGTCGGCCTGCAGGCTCTTGGCCCCGGTCCTGCCCGCCAGGGCCTCTGCCGCGGTGGCCGAGCCGGCGTAGGTGAAGGTGGTCTCAGCACCTTCCGCCGTCAGCCGCTCGACGATGGCCGCGCCAATGCCGCGGCTGCCGCCCAGAACCAGGGCCCTTTTCCCGGTGAGACTCGCCATGATGGTCGCTCCTTGCCGAAATTGATAATGACCACTACATATATCGGGCAGCAGCGCCTGCAAGCGATTTTTATAATGACCGATAAAAAAAAATGTCCAGGCCCCGGACGGCCGCGTGGTTTCGACCCGGACGCCGCGGTCGAGATCGCCACGAAGCTCTTCCACGAGCGCGGCTACGACGGCGTCGGTGTCGCCGAGCTTTGCGAGGCGATCGGGGTCAAGCCGCCGAGTCTCTACGCCGCCTTTGGCAGCAAGCTGGGCCTCTTCGAGCGGGCGGTGGCGCTCTACCTGGCGGAGGGCGGCCGCTTCATGGCCGAGGCGCTTTCGGCCGAGACCGGCCTCGCGGAGACCCTGCGCGGCCTGCTGCTTCGGGCGGCGGAGACCTATACGGCCGGGGACTGCCCGCCCGGCTGCCTGGTGATGGACGGCGCGAGCCGCTCCGCGGATCCGGAGGCCCGCGACCTGACCGCGGCCCTGAAACGCCAGGCGCGATCGATGATCCGCGACCGGATACGGCGGGACTGTCCCCGAGAGGCGGGCGCGCTCGCCGACTACGTCATGGTCGCGCTCTACGGGCTCTCTGCGGCCGCCCGCGACGGCATGTCGCGCAAGGCCCTGCGCGGAGTCGCGGCGGGCTTCGCGACCGAGCTCACCCGCCGCCTTGACGCCGCCGACTAGAGCACGATGATATGAGGTTGAACCAACCTCATATCTGAATCGTGCTCTAATCTGTTGAAGTAGAGCGGGATTCAGATTTGAAGTCCAATTAACTTCAAATCATCCCGCTCTAGGGCGAACTGCGGCGCCTCTGCCTTGAAATTGCCGCTTCCCAGCCGTCCTCTGTGACGCTAAGGATGCAGGGATGCAACGCGGTGTCATTTGAGACCGGCAACAAAGCCGGCGAGCGACCGGACGAGAGGGTCATGCTTTTCCATGAAACGACGGACTCACGGCCTGTTCCCGGGCGGCGGGCCTGCCTGCGCGGCCTGGTGGGACTGACCGGCGGCCTGGCGCTCGGCGCCCTTCCCCTGAGTGGTTCCTTGGCGGCGGCGCGCCTGCCGGAACCCCGCAAGCTCTCCTTCCAATCCCTGCACACCGGCGAGCGCCTGACCGCGACCTACTTCCGGGATGGCCGCTACGATCCGCTCGCCCTGGCTGAGATCGACGAGCTGTTGCGCGACTGGCGCAGCGGCGAGGTCCGGCCCATGGACCGCGCCCTTCTGGACCAGCTTGCCGCCCTGCAGGAGGCTTTGGGCAGCGGCGGCACCTTCGAGGTCATCTCCGGCTATCGCTCGCCCACGACCAACGGCAAGCTCGCCGCCCAGAGCAGCGGCGTCGCCAAGCGCAGCCTGCACATGCGTGGCCGGGCGATCGACGTCCGCCTCTCCGACCGCAGGCTCGCGGAGGTGCACGACGCCGCCCTGCGGCTGCGGGCCGGCGGCGTCGGGCTCTACACCAGGTCCGACTTTCTCCATTTGGACACCGGCCGGGTCCGCCGCTGGGGGCGCTGAGCACAGGTGTCGCGGCAAGGTTTCCTCTCGCGGCGGCTTTGCCTATGATGCCCGCTCCTCTGGGGCCGCCGTCGCGGACCCGGGAGCCAGGGGAGTTAGGGACATGGAGCCTTTCACCAAGCTGACCGCGGTCGCGGCGCCGCTGCCGATGGTCAACGTCGACACCGACAAGATCATCCCGGCGCGCTACCTCAAGACCATCAAGCGCAGCGGCCTCTCCGAGGGCCTGTTCCGCGACCTGCGCACCGACGCCGACGGCCAGCCGAACGACTTCGTCCTGAATCAGCCGGCCTATAAGGGCGCGCAGATCCTGGTCGCCGGCGACAACTTCGGCTGCGGCTCCAGCCGCGAGCACGCGCCCTGGGCCCTGCTCGACGCCGGCATCCGCTGCGTCATCTCGACCAGCTTTGCCGACATCTTCTACAACAACTGCTTCAAGAACGGGATCCTGCCCATCGTCGTCTCCAAGGAGGAGCTCGACAAGCTGATGGACGACGCAGAGCGGGGCGCCAACGCGACCCTGACCGTCGACCTCGAGGCCCAGACCATCAAGGGCCCCGACGGCGGCTCCATCGCCTTCGAGATCGATCCCTGGAAGAAGCACTGCCTGCTCAACGGCCTCGACGACATCGGCCTGACGATGGAGAAGAAGCCCGTGATCGAGGCCTTCGAGGACGGGCAGAAGGCCGCCCAGCCCTGGCTCTACGCCGGGGCCTGATGCTTGGATACGACGACATGGAGCGGCGGTGACGCAAGAGACAACAATCATCCAGGTCGCGTTGCTGGACGAAGGTGTAGATGTCTGGCGCCCTGTGGAAGCGATCCATCTCGGCGGGGACGCCTACCGGATCTTGGATCAACCCTATGAGTCCGACATCGAGACGTGGCAGTTCACGCCCGGGGCTGAGGTCATTTGCGAGCCGAAGGTTCTTTCCGATGGCGAGGTCCTGGTAGCCGTCGGGAACCGTCAGTAACTGGGACCGTGAGCCGCTGGGGCGAGAGAAGTCTGATCTCGCGATCGTTCGTTCCCCAGGATGGCCTGGGTTAGCGCTGCCCTCCCGAGAAGGGGGCGGCTCCGACGCATGATGGGGAGGATTCCATGGCGTCCAACAAGAAGCTCCTGGTCCTGCCGGGCGACGGCATCGGGCCAGAGGTCATGGCCCAGGTCGGCCGGGTCGCGGACTGGTTCGGCAGCAATCGCGCGATCGGCTTCGACCTCGAGGAGGACCTGGTCGGCGGCGCCGCGATCGACGCCCACGGCACCCCGCTCACCGATACGACCATGGACAAGGCCCTGGCCGCCGACGCCGTGCTGCTGGGCGCGGTCGGCGGGCCCAAGTGGGACGACCTGCCCTTCGAGCAGAAGCCCGAGCGCGGCCTGCTGCGCCTGCGCAAGGAGATGGAGCTCTTCGCCAACCTGCGCCCGGCGCTCTGCTTCGCGCCCCTGGTCGAGGCCTCGACCCTCAAGCCCGAGGTGGTCTCGGGCCTCGACCTCATGATCGTGCGCGAGCTGACCGGCGGGGTCTACTTCGGCGAGCCGCGCGGCATAGAGACCCTGCCCGACGGCCAGCGCCGCGGCGTCAACACCCAGGTCTACACCACGAACGAGATCCGCCGAGTCGCCGCCGTCGCCTTCGAGCTGGCCCGCAAGCGCGCGAACAAGCTCTGCTCGGTCGAGAAGGCCAACGTCATGGAATCCGGCGTGCTCTGGCGCGAAGAGGTAACCAGGCTCCACGGCGAGAGCTACCTCGACGTCGAGCTCAGCCACATGTACGCCGACAACTGCGCCATGCAGCTGGTCCGCGCGCCCAAGCAGTTCGACGTCATCGTCACCGACAACCTCTTCGGCGACATGCTCTCGGATGCCGCGGCCATGCTGACCGGCTCGCTCGGCATGCTGCCCTCGGCCTCCCTGGGCGCCGCCGACGAGACCGGCCGCCGCCGCGCGCTCTACGAGCCGGTGCACGGCTCCGCTCCCGACATCGCCGGCCGCGGCAAGGCCAATCCGCTGGCCTGCGTGCTCAGCTTCGCCATGCTGCTGCGCTATTCCTTCGACCAGGGCGCCGAGGCCGACCTCCTGGAGAACGCGGTCGAGGTCGTCCTCGCCTCCGGCAAGCGCACCCCCGACATCCTCCAGCCCGGCCGCGAGGCGATCTCCACCGAGGCCATGGGCGACGCGGTGCTGGCGGAGCTGGATCGGCTGGGGGGATAGACCGGCGCGGGTCCTATGGCGGCGCCGATTCCTGGCCCCTTCGCTCAGCTCGGCAGGAACCACGGGCCATAGGCCCTGCCCCGGGAAGCGATCGCAGGCCTCCCAGCCCCCTCAATCCCCGGCAAACGCGATCATCCGGCCGGCGATCAGCGCACCCAGCCAGCAGGTCATGGAGAGCGCCGCGGCGCGGGCCAGGGTAGCGCGGCCGGCGCGCCGGAGCCGGGCGCCGTGGCGGAGGTGGAGGGCGAGCGCCGCGCCGGCGCCGAGGGCGACCAGCGCCAGCTTGACCCGGAAGACGGTGAGGGCCGCGTACTCCGGCGCCCGGGTCGCGAAGAGCAGCGCGCCGGCCGTGAGCGCCAGGGCCAGGCCGGTCGCGGCGACCGGCACCAGGACCCGGACCAGGGCGTCCTGCGGGACACGGCGCCAGAGCCCGAGCAGCCGCAGGTCGAGCGGCAGGATCGCCCCAACCAGCAGCGCGATCCCGAGGACGTGCGCCGTGTTGACGCCGGCGTAGAGCCAGCGTGACATCCTGAGCGCGGTCGCGAAGTCCGAGGCCGCGAGCGCGGCGAGGACCTCCGCCACGGGCTCAGTCGCGGCCGGGGTAGAGGTCGTACTCGGTGCCGCCGATGTAGAGCCGCTCGGCCTTCATCCGCTTCTCCGAGACGTCGGCGGCGGGCTCGCCCACGGCGCGGATCTCGACCCCCTCGGCGAGGTCGCCGGGCTTCAGGCCGGCCCGCTCGTTGCGCCAGGGCTGCCCGACCTCGACCGTCCAGACCTCGCCCTCGGCGTCGACGTAGACCAGGCCGTGCGGCATGCCGAGGCTCACCTTCTGGATGATGCCGGTGAGCTCGATGTTGCCGCCGGTGGTCCAGCTCCAGCCGTGGTGCGCGCCGCCCGGCAGCGGCCGCAGCAGGAGCCCCGCGACCACCAGGACCGCGACGGCCAAAAGCTTCCTCATCCCATCCTCCCCTGGACCTGCGTTGCGCTCGACGGCACGGCCTCGCGTGCCGCCTCTTCTAAATGGCGCTTGACCGC
Organism: Kiloniellales bacterium; assembly: GCA_030066685.1. Taxonomy (NCBI): domain Bacteria; kingdom Pseudomonadati; phylum Pseudomonadota; class Alphaproteobacteria; order Rhodospirillales; species Kiloniellales bacterium. Next base: position 227,712 of record JASJBF010000010.1, read on the forward strand.
ACGGGCGTCCAGGGTTGAGCACCGGCGCATCCCCGACTGGGCCCGCTTCCTGGCTGGCGGCATGGCCGACGATGAGATCGACCAGATTCGAATTACGGGGACAGTATACTTATTTTTCTGGACGCCAATGCGACCCTAGCGCTAGTCTCGCCTCATGGCCAGGCTTGCGCGGGTGGTGGTGCCCGGGGTCCCGCATCACGTGACGCAACGGGGCAACCGGCGTCTCGAGACCTTCTTCGAGGACGACGATTACAGGGCCTACCTCGACCTCCTCGCCGCGTCCTGCGCCGAGGCCCGGGTCGCGGTCTGGACCTATTGCCTGATGCCCAACCACGTCCACCTCGTCCTGGTGCCGAAGGAACCGGACGGCCTCAGGCGCGCCCTGGGCGAGGCGCACCGCCGCTACACCCGGCGCATCAACTTTCGCGAGGGCTGGCGCGGCCATC